>DATHEH010000470.1:0-9551 GCA_035318685.1 Ferruginibacter sp. | reverse complement strand
TTCCCCGCTTAATTCGGTTGTTGCGAATTCTATTGTTACAGTAAGCTTCCGGGGTTATGTTTACAAAGGGCCACAGCTCAGGTGCCAGGACCAGCTGTTCGCAAGCACACCATGTGTTGCATCCGGCCAGATCATCATTTTTTCTGCGGTTGACGGCAGCATAATCGGCATGAGTGATACCATCGCATTGAATTTAACTACAGGAATCAATGTATTGGTAGCGCCAATCACTGGAGCGTTAACATCATCTACAGCATTCCGGGTTTTATTAGACATCAGCAATGTTGACTGCGCTGTAAATGGCTCAATAAGATTTGTGATCGATGATGTAGCAATTACTGCAACAGGTGGCGGCATACTTCCGGTTTATTTCAAATCGTTTACAGCCGTACGTTCAAATCAAACAGTAGCGCTCAATTGGGAAACAGCAACAGAACAGAACAACCAGGGCTTTTATGTACAAAGAAATATAAGCGGCACATGGGAAGACGTGGCTTATGTTCCTACAAAGGCATTGGGTGGAAACAGCAATAATGACCTTGCCTATTCCTATACCGATATAAATAATGTAAAAGGCATTACCCAATACCGTATCGTGCAGGTTGATCTAAGTGGCCAGATGAAACTCAGTGAAATAAGGGCTGTACGTGGAGAACAGGGAGGCAAATACCTGGTATTTCCAAACCCTACGTTTGACGGTAAGGCCAATCTTTTGTTCGATACCCCGAACGATACACGTAATATATCCATGATAGATGTTTCCGGAAGAGTTGTTAGGCAATGGTCAAATATAAGAGGCGCAAGTATGCAGATGACCGACCTCAAGCCAGGTTTCTACTATCTGAAGATCTCTAACCTGGATAATGGTGAACAGGCCACGGAAAGATTAATTGTAAAATAAGCACGGCAGGTTTCAATATAAACATGGCGGGAGACAATGTCTTCCGCCATTTTATTGAGAGGAAGCTGCAAGCTTCAAGCCACAAGGGTGAAGCATGGCGGAAAAAAGTTTCTTCCCTTGTAGCTACTCCCTTGCAGCTTTTTGGATTCCTTATTCTATATTTATACCAAATAACCCCATTCAAATGAAATTATCCATTCTTGTATTGATCAGCTTATGCTGTTGCTTTTGTACAGCGCCAAAAAAAGCAATTCAAAATAACAGCACCGGGAGCAATGCGATCAGAACGGGTGCCGACCAGACAGAAAAATATCTTCCGTACCTGAAGGGCAAAAGGATAGCCATACTGGCCAACCAAACTACGATCATTGGAAAGACGCATCTTGTTGACAGCCTGAAAAAACTGGGTGTGAACATTGTGAAAGTATTTGGCCCTGAGCACGGCTTCCGGGGCAAGGCAAGTGCAGGGGATCAGGTTTCTGATGAGATCGATGTCGCCACCGGTATACCGATAATTTCTTTATATGGTGCAAAGAATAAACCTACAAAAGAAGACCTCGCTGATGTGGACCTTATGGTATATGACCTGCAGGACGTGGGTGTGCGCTTTTATACCAACATCAACGCACTGTCAAGGCTGATGGAAGCCTGTTATGAAAATGGAAAAGAGTTACTGATCCTCGACAGGCCCAACCCCAATGCTTATTTAATTGACGGTCCCATCCTGGACATGAAATACAAATCCGGTATCGGCATGTTTCCCATCCCTATGTCACATGGATTGACAGTAGGCGAATTTGCACAGATGGCTAACGGCGAAGGCTGGCTGACCAATAAAGTAAAATGCAACATTAAGATCATTCCTGTTGCAAATTATGATCATGATATGCGGTATACCCTTCCGGAGAGTCCATCACCCAACCTGAATACACAACAGGCTATTTTGCTCTACCCTTCTGTATGTATGTTTGAAGGCGTGTACCTCAACCACGGAAGGGGCACCTATTTTCCTTTCACGGTACTGGGTAGTCCCGAACTTAAAGGGATCTATGCGTTCTCTTACACACCCACGGGTATCAAAGGGATGGCTGAAACACCCTTGTTCATGAACGAGGTTTGTTATGGCCTCGACCTGCGCAATTATGATACAGAACTGTTGAGAAAAAGCAAAAAGATAAACCTGCAATGGATAATGGAATTATATAAAGCGCATCCTTATAAAGAAAAATTCTTCGATTCCAAACTGAGCAGGCAGATGAATAACATCGAGATACAGATAGGCTCGGGCCTGTTCCGCCAACAGATCATCGACGGCGTGCCCGAAGAAAAGATAAGGGCAAGCTGGGAACCGGGACTTAGTGAATACAAACTGATGCGAAAGAAGTATTTATTGTATCCTGATTAAGATTTATTTTCTTCCCTTTCCACTGTTATATTACATTCACCGATCAACGCCGCCAATGCTCCAACTGCAGCAAGTACCGGCGCCAGTACGGCGCCCACCACCCCAATAGTAAGCGGGAATGACATGATCTCCTTGCCCTTTTTATCATGAATGCTGATCTTTCTCACATTTCCTTCTTTGATAAGATCATTGATCTTTTTTAGTATCTCTTCGCCTTTGGCGGAAAACGTTTCTTTAAATGTTGACATAGTTTTCTTTTTTGCAAAGATGCCGATTTAATTGTGGCATAAGTTGTTAAATGTAGCCGGGAATTCAGCGGCATTTATTATGCCTATTCAAATATTCCTGTTTCCAAAGGATAAAGAACGATAGTAAAAATAAAAAAGTTTCGTCCCTCTCCCATGGCTTTATCGGCCGACATTATTTTTGTACTCAGGTATTTATCATCGGTGCAGGTCATACAGGCCAGGATCACATCCTTGTTTTTGAAATCGATCCTGCCGCTTGATTCCGGCAATACCAGGCCCGGGTTTGGCGCATCTCCCCCGCAAAAGGCAATACTCTTTTTATTGAGGGTGCGGAGTTCGAATAAGGACATGCCGGCACGTATGCCGCTTTTCAGCCACCAGTTGTTATCGGCAATGAACTTGGTATTCATCGCCTGGCTTTTTAATTTATGCCTGCCGCCAAATAAGAGGTTCTCAATTTTACGGTTGTTGAGCCCGTCACTCCAGATAAAGATCACCTGCCGGTTGCTGTTCATGAACAGCACCGAACATTTAACGATATCCTCGCCGCCAAAATAATAGATATCTTTTTTTACATTGTTCTCTCCAAAATAATGCACAAGGTATTCGTGAGAAGTAAACTGGAGCAGGTCATCAGCAAATTTAAGATCATTGGCATAGGGCAATATTTTTTTATGGAACCTGAAAGCATACCATGTAGTATCATAGATCTTTTTTGTTGATACATCCGCTGTATAGAGCCCCTGCTGGTATAAATAGGATGAAGGAGAAACGGTCTTGTCCTTTTCATATTCACAATAAAATCCTTTCTTCTTTAATTCCCCGGTAAAATCCCTGTACTCTTCCGCAGAAGTTGTCTCGTACGTAAGCGTGAATGTGTGTTTAAGAACAGACCTGGTGAATTTTCTCCTAACCTGGTCCGGGTCCTTCCTTTTACCGGCCGGCCGGGGTTGGTAAATATTAAACGCAGTATCACCCGAAAATTCGATCCCTGTATACTGGTATTTTTTATGTAATAACTGACTTTCCAGTTTAGACAAAGGCAAAGAAAGCATGTCGAGCAGCTTGTCGGCAGAGAGTTGCTGGCCCATGGCCATAGGCATGGTTAGTATCCAAAAAGATAAAAGTAAAATTCTTTTCATCGTTATTCATGCCATATGCATTACAAAGGCACTACTAATTTTTTAATATTCAAATAAAATGAGCTAAATATATCGGGATCTTGCCGGTTTCTGATCAGGCTGCAGGCTTAGCTATAGTACCGGCATCACAAACCATACCAATCTGGCATGCCTTTTAATCTAACCTGGCAGCGATCATTTTAAAAGCTATTTATTTTTCGATAACTTAGATATATAAGTTAGCGCTTATCAAAAAAAACGCTTTACCATGGATTCATCAGCACTGAAAGAATTACAGGCTCCGCTAAAAGAAAAATACAAAGAAGACCCGGCTTCTGCCATGATAGTATTAAAGGCAGAGGGAAACATCGGGGAAGGGATTTCCTGCAATGTGGAAACAGGCAAGGCCATCGTGAAAGCGGGGCTTCATCCTGCTACGGGCGGCAATGGCCTGCTGGCCTGCTCGGGAGACATGCTGCTGGAAGCCCTTGTGGCCTGCGCCGGCGTTACTTTGCAGGCAGTGGCAACCGCTATCGGCGTAGAAATAAAAAACGGCTCAATAAAAGCACAAGGCGATCTCGACTTCAGGGGAACGCTGGGCGTTTCAAAAGAAGCACCTGTTGGTTTTACAAATATCCGGTTGAATTTTAACCTTGAATCAAACGCTACAGCCGAACAACTGGAAAGTCTGGCAAAGCTCACCGAAAGATACTGCGTGGTTTATCAAACCCTGGTTAAGGGCGTGCCTCTTGAAACAAACTATTATTCCTCATGAATATTTTTAGTGTAAATTCAAAGCCCGTTTATGAACGGGCCTTGAATTATTCATCCCTGAACATCATTTTGCCGTTTCGGGGCTTATCACCTCACCGATCTCAACGATGGTATTGGCAGGGAACCCTCCTTTTTTTGCATGCTCTTTTATAAGCTCTGCATTCTCGGCTTTGTAGATGCAATAGATCTTGTTACCGGTCACGTAACTGTGTATCCATTTTATTTTAGGTCCCATTTCTTCAAGTACCGAGCATGACTTTTGCGAAATGCCTTTTAACTGGTCCGCGGTGAATTTTCCAGCATCGGGTATTTCCCTTTCGATAAGATAAGTTTTCATTTCAATTGTTTTTTGTTTTGTAGAAATAGCAGATCCTGCATTTTGCGCTGCAGCGCAACGGTAAAAACAAGGAATGCAATGATGAGTGTAAAGTGGTTGGCGATGCGTTTCATAACAGTGTTTTTTAGTGTTAGAAGATACCATAAAGGTAGTATCACGCTATGCCGGCATGCTGTAACAAATCGTTCAATGAATGAAAAATGAAGCGGAACAAATCGTTCATTTAATGGTAAAATTGGTTCAGGGTTGGAATTAAGAATTAAGAATTCCCCGGCATTTGAGTTGACAGCGAGCCTGCAGGTGCTGTCTAACTTAAGCATTTTTAATTTTTAATTCTTAATCCCTTAGTGCAGCAGCTCAAGATAAGCCATGGGCAGTAGACCATATTTCTTTTTAAAGCACTTGGTGAAGTATGAGGGGCTGGTGAATCCCGATTCAAATGTTATCTGCGAAATGCTGTAAGGTTTTTTCCGCATCAGTTCCCTGGCCTTTTCCAGCCTGAATTCCTTGAGCAGGATATTGGGCGATAAGCCCGTAAGCTGTATCGTCTTCCGGTATAACTGCGACTTACTCATGGCCATTGCCTTGCAATAGTCTTCAATATCAAATTCAGCATTCTGCCAGTTCTCTTCAAGTTTACCAAAAACTGATGCAAGCAATTCTTCATCAGACACGGCCAGGGTTAAAAAATTATTTCCTTTCCACTGAAAAAGATCTTTTGCAACAAGTTCTTTTACGCCCGGTGCAACAACGATCTGCATATCCGCCCCTATCGCACACATATAGCCCGCAACTTCCAGCGCATCACCGAAGAGCCTGTTGCTTTTTTCAACGGGTTCACCCGCACTGATAGCGATCTTCATTTCAATAGCCTCATCTTCCGCCTGCATTTTTTGCTGGATCACAAGGGCACAGGCAACCGCCTTGGCGGCCGATGTAAAAGAGATGATAAATCCTGTACCGTCATATTCCACTTCTCTTCCATCCTGTGCCGAAATACTCTTTCGTACGGTCTCGTTATGATGGCCCATAAGTTCCTTCACCTTTTCATCCCCAAGTCTTGACCTGAGTAACGCGGGATCCTCTGTCTTTATCATCAGCAGAATCCGAAAGGAAGGGTCGGCAAATACTTTTAATCCGTCTTCTGTTATTGTAGCATCTGCGGGGTCATATATCCTCCCTAAAAAGGAAGAGACCACATCGGGATTTACTTCAATTATCTTATTGGGCACCATTCCATGTGCCTTTCCATGCATTTCTTCTACAGCAGCTTTGGATGGAGCTTCTACCAGGCAAAATATACTTTCCCGTTGTTCATCTATCCAATAGGTCATACACCTGCAGGCAAATTCCTTCTGGTGCAGCAGGTCCATGCCATGAGCATGGGCAACATCCGAAGCCTTAACACCGGGAACGATATGTACATCCATGTAAATGGGCATATATTGTAGTTGATCTGCTGAATGACCGGCTAAAGATAAAATGTAAAATTGAGTTGAAAACAATAAAGTTAATAGCTAAAACCCATGGGTATCGCTTAAAATGTGCATTTTTTATTGCCCGCTACTCAATATCTTGCGCACATCGGCGTTATTTCAACCAGAACTAACACATGAAGTATTATGATCTACCTATCTACCTCCCTAAGGATAGTTACTAAGCTATTTCTGCTTTCGCTGGTCTTGTTCCAGTTCATTGATGTGAGCGCCCAGGTAAATACCAGGCTGAGCATAATGGCCGGCGCCGGAAATACATCACTGAACAGCATCTCCAATTCCATTGAAGACAAAAGCAGGTATTCCTCCATTACATCCGGCTGGGGTGGCCTTTCCGCCGACGTTCCGTTAATTCACGGGTTTAGCGTGTTTACCACCCTTACCTATAACAAAAGAGGTTATAAATACGCATTGCATAACCAGAACGGGGCAACCAATACCATCAAAGATTCTACCTATAAACAAAGCCTGAACTATATTGATCTCAACCTGAACCTCATCAAAAAATTCACCATAACGGAAAAGCTGAGTATCTTTTTAGGTACCGGGCCTTCACTGAGTTTATTCCTGTCGGGGAAAGAAGAGCTCTACCGCAGCTATTTCAGCACTACTGTTCCCTCCTCTAAAATAACCAGGAGTAACCTTACTGTAGGAAATGACGCCGGTGCATATAAACGGGTCTTCTTCAGCCTTGCTTCCTCGCTGGGATTTGAGTTCAACAAATTTGCCATTTGGGTGAATTATAATTCGCCCCTGGATTTTTATTACCTGGATGCTAAAAATAAACTACAGCATAAATTAACTACCTATGGAATAAACGCATCTTATGTGTTCCCGTCATTTACACCCGGTGAGAAAGAGAAGCGGGAAAAAAGGGAGAAGAGAGCCAGGAAAGAAAGATCCGGTTCTGAAAAGGCTATTGTGAAAGATACCCTAACCGATACCGATGGTGATGGCATAACCGACATCAACGACAGGTGCCCGGGTCATAAAGGCACTGCCAAATATGGCGGCTGCCCCATACCTGATACTGATGGTGATGGCCTTAATGATGATGTGGACAAGTGCCCGCTTGTTGAAGGTGATGTATCCAATGCGGGTTGTCCGGCATTTAAAGACACAGAAAAACCTTCCACGAAAGATACCCTGCGCTTCACGGTATATTTTGAACCGGGCAAATCCATTTTGCGGACCGGGGCGTATAATACTTTGACCGAAGTGGTGAAAGCCTTAAAAGCAAACAGCAAACTGCAGGTATTATTCAACGGGCACACCGATAACGTGGGCAGCGTTGAGGCCAACAGTATCAGGGCCTTTGACAGGGCATCGGTTTGTGCAGATTATGTGGCCAGCTTCTATATAGACAGGAGCCGCCTGGTAGTAGCCGCATACGGAAATAAATTGCCTGCTGCTGATCTTGCGGATCCCCTGATGCAATGGAAGAACAGGCGTGTGGAGATATTGGTATTTGAAAAATAGAACTAACCCTCGTTCATATTTATCCAGTAAAATGGTTCGTGTGTTTTCACGAACCATTTTTTTGTGGCCCGGAAAGACAAGGAACTTGTTAAAAAAAGACCACCCGCATTTGCGGATGGTCTGCTTAACCACATGTTAACTGAATTATTGTTTTGTCAGTTTTGTTCTTACGCTCTTACTACCTTGTCTTACTTCAATAATATACATGCCTGACACAACCCCCTCGCCCAACAGGTAGGTCTCTTCCGGCAAACCTGTCTTACCCTGCACCAGTTTACCTGTCATATCATACATCCTTATCTGTACTTTTTCTTTACCCTGGCTGTTAACCTTCAGGTTAAAATAATTGACAGTTGGGTTAGGCCATACAGTTATAGAAAGGCCTGGCTGTAATCCTTCTGCATATTTCACGTAAGGAGCTGCCGGCGCAGCTGGCACACAAAGCGGGTTTGTTGTTGCAACTATCGTCACTGTTGTTGAACAGGTCGATATTTTTCCATGCGAATCAGTAACTGTCCATTTGATAGTTGATACACCTAGGCTAAATGAACCGCTTGCGTTGGTACCTGAGCCGGTCCTGCTGGTTGCACCGGTAATGACATACTTTGTACTTACAATTGCGCAATTATCACTCTGGGTCATTGGCGGAATACTGTACGTGTTATTGGAAACCTTACAGAATGTTTGTGCAGGAGGACAAACAAGGGTCGGTGGCGTAACATCATTTACGATAATTGTAAATGAACATATCTTTCCGTTGCCTGCCGCATCATAAGCAGTATAAGTAACGGTGCTTACCCCTACAGCAAAGTCCATTGTTGGAACATAGTTTATACCTATAGTAGGTGAGGCTCCCCAGGTGACACCTGTTATTGTCCAGCTTAATTTTACAACTTCGCAGTTATCACTAAATACAGGCTGCGGTAAATTTACCTGGGTAGCGCTGCAATTTGGTTCAGTACCTGCATTAACGCTCACATTTCCGGGACAGGTTAAGATGGGTTTCTCTGCATCAACAATGGTTACAATTTGAACACAGGTAGCGGTATTACCACTCTTGTCTGTCACCGTCCATGTTACAAAATTCTGACCTTTAACATAAACAGCAGGTGCATTATTAGTAACCGACACTATACCGCAATTATCACTTGTAGTTGGAGTGCCAAGACTTACCGGGCCGGTCTTATAACATTTGCCCGGATCTGTGTTTACGATTTTGTCAAGCGGGCAACGGATCTCCGGTGGTTTTGTTTCTATTACCAGAACGGTAAAAGAACATGTTCTTATAATTCCACCCACCAGCGTTGCTGTATAGGTAACCGTAGTTAAACCCACATTCATATTCTTTAAACCAACGTAATTTATACCGGATGTAGGTGAACTCAGTACAGTGGCGCCTGTTAATTTCCAGGTGAGTTTTGTAAGCACAGCACAAAAAACAGGGTTAGGTGTGCTGATAGCTTTAAAGCAGGTAACATCTGTTATCGTTTCCGTCATATTTGCCGGGCAGCTGGCATATGCTGTAGGGTTTACTGTTACCGTTGCAGTGACAGGCGGACCATCACAGGTTCCTCCTCCATTTGCTGTTATGGTAAAGGTCACTGTTACAGGCGTGGCGGTACTATTGGTCAAAGAACCACTAATGTCTCCGCTTCCGCTTGCTGGGATACCTGTTACTGCAAGGTTATCTCTTGTCCAGTTATATACAGTACCCGATGCACCTCCGCTTAATACGATAGTTGTTATGGCACTGCCCGTACAAGAGGTTTGAGATGACGGTGTTGCTACTG
>DATHEH010000469.1:0-18753 GCA_035318685.1 Ferruginibacter sp. | reverse complement strand
AAGATGAAAATCTTGTTTTTTTGACTCTGAAGTACCTCAAGCTCACTGAAGGCTGACACATAAAAATCTTTTTAACCTTATCTGTAAAGAATCAACTCATAAAAAAAGAAAAGAGGCTGCCTTTTTTGAGACAGCCTCTTTATTTTTTGCTTTCACTATCAGCAAAATGGAGGTGCCGGTAACAGCTTATTGCTTTAATTAACCTGGTTTATTTTTTTATTGCGGCGTCTGCCGGGCTTTTAACCGTTGGTCAAAGCCCATACGACGAAAGATGCAAACAAAAATGTTCCGCAACAGAGGGCGGAACATCAGAACTGATAAAATATTCTACTTTTATTCTTCCCCGATGAACTTATTCAATTCTTCTTTGCTACTGGAGAAAGAAAAAACATCATTTACTTTAAAATAATTCTTTCTATCGGTCGTATGCTTATAAGCATGCTTTGCAAAAGAAAGCTTAGTCTCTTCAAAACCAAAAAGGTTGCAAACTTTTATCACCTGGTCAGCAGAAAGGCAGTTCTTTGAACAAATGCTTCTTGCTGTGCTTAGTTTGGTTTCTTCAAAACTGCCATTGCTGATAGTTTTTAAGGCAGCTGAAAAATCTGTTGTATTCATTGGCCGCCCATTGCAGCCACCATTGTTTGAATTGACGTTGTTATTTGTGTTAGAATAATTATTACTTGTTGTTGTGGTCGTTGTTGTAGTTTGCATGAGTGGATCCACAATAGCAACGTTCATACCAACACCCACGCCATTCACATTTAGATTGGCTGCAACGATACTGCTATTATTAGTAGTGGTTGTTGTTGTAAGTACTGTTCCGTTACTTACCTGCACCACTGCCGGTTTGCCATAATGATACACATGAACACCTACCGGAGGAATATAATCCTGCTGAACTTCAATGTCTGAAAAATAATTGAGTTTCGCCTTGCCGTTTTTATCTTTCCGTATTTTATACGTTACATCCATCATCACATTATCGGCGCTGGCTATCATTAAGTTGTTTTTTGAAATAGTAGCAATAGAAGAATCGGCAAAAATGATCTTTGCATTATAATAAGGTTGTGGTAACTCTTCCAGACGAAGATTTGCCTGGGCTGCATTATTCTGTTTTTCGCCGTTGAGTACGAGGTAAAATTTATCACCGTCTTCTGAAAAAACGGTGAGGTTACCAGTTTTCTGTTGTGCGAAAAGCAGGAAAGGAACTGAAAAGACAATTGCCAAGAATAATTTTTTCATTAGATGCTGGTTTTTAAAGTAAAGGATTGTAGGTTAGAAACTTCCTTATAACGGCAAAAAATGGACAATAGTATATTTTTTATCATATTAGAACCTGCATAAGCGTTAAAAAATTTACTTTTGCCGTTCTACTCTCAACAAACTGAGGGTGACAAAATTATGAGCCAAGGACCAATTTCAAATTTTATAGAATATCATTACCGCCACTTTAATGCTGCGGCTTTAATGGATGCTGCTAAAGGTTATGTAACCCATTTGGATGAAGGCGGTAAAATGATGATAACGCTTGCAGGTGCCATGAGTACGGCAGAACTGGGATTGAGCCTGGCAGAAATGATCCGGCAGGATAAGGTGAGCATCATCAGTTGCACGGGTGCAAACCTCGAAGAGGATATCATGAACCTGGTAGCGCACAGTCATTATAAAAGGGTACCCAATTACCGCGACCTGAGCCCGCAGGAAGAATGGGACCTTTTGGAAAACCATTACAACCGTGTTACGGATACCTGCATACCTGAAGAAGAAGCATTCAGAAGATTGCAAAAGCACATCCACCAGATATGGAAGGATGCAGATGATAAAGGCGAACGTTATTTTCCGCATGAGTATATGTACAAGATGTTATTGAGTGGTGTGCTGGAACAATACTACGAGATCGATCCAAAGAACAGCTGGATGCTGGCAGCCGCAGAAAGAAATATACCGATCGTGGTACCGGGCTGGGAGGACAGTACGATGGGCAATATTTTTGCTTCCTACATCATCAAAAATGAAATGAAAGCAACAACCATGAAAAGCGGTATTGAATATATGGTATGGCTGGCCGACTGGTACAGGAATAATTCTTCAGGCAAAGGTGTTGGCTTCTTCCAGATCGGTGGCGGTATCGCCGGTGATTTCCCGATATGTGTTGTGCCGATGATGTACCAGGACCTGGAGTGGCACGATGTTCCTTTCTGGAGTTATTTCTGCCAGATAAGCGATTCCACAACTTCTTATGGTTCTTACTCAGGCGCAGTGCCGAACGAGAAGATAACCTGGGGTAAATTGGATATCAATACACCAAAATTTATCGTGGAGAGTGATGCTACTATTGTGGCACCACTGATATTTGCGTGGGTGTTGGGGTGGTAGGGAATAACGAACAAGGAATGTCGAACATTGAAGTGTTTATACTTCGTAATTCATCATTCCTTGTTCCTTGTTCAATATTCTTTATCTCGTTCCCATGTTCAGCGGCGTATCTCTTTTCAGCATCTCATCCCTGTTTGCCATTTCCCAGGCGGTATGAAAGATCATGCGTGCTCTTTTTTCAAAGATATCCCAGTAGATCTTATCAACTGTATCTGTTGGTTTATGGTAATCTGATTTCAGCATACCATCATAAAAGAAAAGAACGGGTACACCTTTACGTGCAAAATTATAATGATCGCTGCGGAAGTAGATCCTGTTGCGGTCATTCGGGTCATCAAACTTATAATCGAATACCAGCTGAGTATATTTATTGTTCATGCCTTCATTGATAGTGGGGAGGTCGCTGCTTATTTTATCATGACCCACCACATAAATATAATTCAGGCTGTCTGCTGTCATACGTTCAGTATCGATCCTGCCGATCATATCGATATTCAGGTCAACGCTAGTTTTTTCTAAAGGATATATTGGATTATCACTGTAATACTCACTTCCCCACAAACCTTTTTCCTCGCCGCTAACCACCATAAAAACCATCGTTCTGCGGGGGCCGTTGCCCTCTGCCTTCGCCTTTGCAAAAGCGGCACCCATTTGCATTACAGCAACAGTTCCGCTGCCATCGTCGTCAGCACCGTAGTATATCTTCCCGTCCCTTTTGCCAAGATGATCATAGTGGCCGGTCACAAAAACGTATTCATCTTTCTTATCTGTTCCTTCCACAACACCCAGTACATTGCTTGCATTGATAATGGTGCGGTATTTTTTGAGATCAAATTCAACTTTCATTTTCTTTTCCATTGGCCATGTACCTGAAAGCAGCTGGCTGCCCCTGGTAAGTTTGACCAATGTGTCGAAGTTGGCGCCAATAATGTTTTTTGCAAAAGCATGGCTTAGTGATGCATAATTAATTGTTTTTTCTCCTGTGCCGCGTGGATAATTAACGCCTGTTTTTTTGCTGTTATCAATAGCACGCTGGTTAAATGTTTCCTGTGAAGGACTTATGGCCAATGCGCCAACAGCACCTTTTGCTGCTGCCGTGGTTAGCTTTTTGCTCAGGCCGGGGAAGGTCCATTGGCTACCACGTGCTGATCCGCCTAAAAAGAATTTGCCATCTTTTTTAGGTTCGCCAAGAAAGAACATAACCACTTTTCCTTTTACGTCCAGCCCGGCATAATCATTATAATCCTTATCATCGATGCCATATCCCACAAACACAATGTCCTTGGCTTTAAGTTTCCCGGTTTCATTGGAAAAAGCGGGGCTGAGATAATCTGTGCCATATACCGCGTCTTTACCATCAATTTCAAGTTCAACTTTTACAAGACTATCCTGGTGCAATGGATATAATTGCTGGTATCCTTTCAACGCTTCAGGATATTTTAAACCCCAGGCTTTGAATTGGGATTCAATGTAAGCTGCAGCTTTACGCTGACCTTCGGTACCTGTCTCCCTGCCTTCCATCTCGTCGCCGGCAATGATCGTCAGTTGTTTTTTTAATTCTGCTGTAGTGATAGTTGCCGCATATTTGGCTGAAAGGTCTGTTTGTGCAAAAACGATATTAATGCACAACAATGCCGCGGATAAAAAAAATATTTTTTTCATTTGGAAGTTTTAATTGTAGGCCGCTCCGGATGAATTCCGTTAGCATGGGCAAAATAGTTAAATCAATAAAGTTTTTGAGTTGGTTTTTGATAAGCGGTGAAATATCCGCTATGGTGTTTTTACAGGAGTGGTCAGCAGCTGATCTTATCTACCCTGTTCTTATGCCTTCCGCCTTCAAAAGTGGTATTCATAAAAACATCCAGCATTTTTTCTGCATCGCCATCTCTAACAAAGCGGGCGGGTATACAAATAATGTTGGCATCATTATGCTTGCGTGCCAGTTCGGCCAATTCTTCTCCCCAGCAAACAGCGGCCCTTATGCCTGCGTGCTTGTTAGCCGTCATTGCCACGCCGTTGGCGCTGCCGCATAATAAGATACCGAATGCAGATTCGCCTTTTTCCACCGCTGATGAAACGGCATGCGCAAAATCCGGGTAGTCAACGGAATCTTTATTATAGGTGCCAAAATCATTAAAGGGCAGGCCTTCGCCTTCTAATACAGAGATCAGATCTTCCTTGCAATCAAACCCGGCATGATCGCATCCTATTGCTATCGGTAATTTTAAATTGAAAGGAGACATGTCAATTAAAAATTAAGAATTAAAAAATTGAAGCTTTCATAAAGTTACAGATAATAGTAACTCAGCATTTTTAATTCTTGATTTTTAATTTTTCATTTGATCAACTCCACTCTTTTTCTTCCTTTGCCTTTTTGCGGTCAACTCTTGCTACCAGGTAGATACTGATCCGGTAAAGCAGGAGCAGGGGAATAGCTACAATTACCTGGCTTGTTATATCCGGGGATGGCGTAATAATAGCAGCTATGACCAAAATGAGTACAAAAGCATATTTGAAGTATTTTTTCAGAAAGCCGGAAGTTATGAGCCCGATCTTTGCCAAAACATATGCTAAAATTGGTAATTCAAAGGCAATACCACAACCTAAGATGAGGTTGGTAAGGCTATCGATATAATCATTGATGGAAGGCCTGTATAAGATCGCTCCCGATTTGCCCAGGGTGAAGCTGGCTAAGAAGTTAAATGTAAAAGGAGCCAATAAATAGTAGCCGAACGCGGCACCAATGAAAAAACAAAGTGATACCCAGAATACGCTTCCCCTGGCATATTTTTTTTCTTTAGGAGAAAGCGCCGGCTTTACAAAGCGCCAGAATTCCCAAAAAAGATAAGGGAAAGCTACAATAACTGACCCGATGAGTGCAATGGAAATGGCTGAAGTAAATGTTCCGTTTACCACATTCACCTGGAAATCGATTTTTACAGGTGGCATACATAGCCTGTCGCCGATACCAAGCCAGTGGCCAAAGTTGCAAAGTATACCGTAGGTGACAAAATTTTCACTGGATGGTGCAAGGATTATCTCATCGTAGACCCAGTCAATAAAAACAAAAATGATAATGGCCGCTGCCAGCCATACCAGTACTGAACGCATCAGGTGCCAGCGCAGTGCTTCAAGGTGGCCCATAAAAGACATTTCCTCAGGTTCGGTATTACCCTTGCTCCTTATTCGCTTAAAAAAAGATTTTCTATCAGATGCTGATGTAGCCAATGTAATAATTTGGTTTGCAAAGGTAAAGTACTATTAGTTTAATTAAACACCTGTGGCTTTTTTATAAACTGCTATGTGTAAGTAGTTACTATTTACCCATCGCTTAGTAAAATATTCCACAACTTTTCCTGGGTTCCACCATATGTACGTTTTGGATACAGAGTTGGTTCATACGTAAAAAGAGAAGCCCCTGTTGAAACAGGGGCCGTTACCAAAACTAACTGCTTATGAGAAAATTTGAAATTTATCGTTTGCCTACTTTATATATACGCAAATCAGGTGCCAAAGGTTGCATTAATCCTGTTAAGGAATTTATAATGCTCTTTATGACCTTGGTTTTCATATATATAACGGTCAAAAGAACTTATTATTTTCAATGCAGCGCTCTTGTTTCCCTGGCCCGGAAGGTTGCATTAAATACACTTTTTGGGTATGGGTTCTTCTGAAAATAAAAAAAGCATCCCCGTAGAGATGCTTTTTTAGTGTCCCTAAGTTTATTATTTCAAAAATCCTTTAATAAGGTCCATCAGTCCGCCACCGCCGTTCTTTTGTTGCTGCTCCCTGGCACCGCCTGCCAGTTTTGAAACAATGTCCATTATTCCACCACCGCCACCTACCTGTTTACCGTCCCCGGTAAACTTCCCGATCAGGCCCTGGAAATTGAATCCGCTGTTGCCGTTGATCTGCTGCTCCTGTACCACCTGTTCAGACTGGCCTCCCGTGATCGATTTTAGTAAGCCTTCCAGCGAAAATCCATTATCGTTCGGGTCGTTGGTTTTATTGATAAGATTACTCATAACATTTGGGATGAGGCCGCTGGCAACACTATTTGCCTGGTTGCCACCAATATTATGCTTGCTCATTAACTTCCCCGCAAAATGCCCGACCATCATATTTACAATTGGATTGCTCATCAGGCCGCTCCTATTCCCCTGCTGATTCTTATTACTGAACAATGACAGAATATTTTGTAAACCGCCACCGGCAACCATATTGCGTAGTCCTGACGCGACTGTATTCGTTGCTTCCGCGATCACTTCGTTATTTTTTTCATTGGGGATATCCGGGTTTTTAACTACAACATCATCCGCGGTCCCTTTTACGAGGTTCAGTAATTGTTCAAGCATGACTTTGAATTTTTAAAATGATAAATGTGGGGAAGTATAATTCACAACAATTCGGTAAATCCCCGTAGATGCTTTTTCAAAATGCGCCTGTTAGCTTTGTATTGTCGTCTTCTCAGCATTTTCCGCAAATTGTAACGCATCTATGAATTCCTGGACCTCCCCGTTTAAAACAGTATCCAAATTGTATACCGTTAATCCAATGCGGTGATCGGTAACCCGTCCCTGCGGAAAATTATAGGTCCTGATTTTCGCACTTCTGTCGCCGGTACTAACCAGGCTTTTTCGCATATGTGCTGTGGCTTCCTCTACTTTTCTTACCTCTTCATCATACAACCTGGTCCTTAACATTTCCATTGCTTTCAACCGGTTACCCAGCTGTGAACGATCTGTTTGACACATTACCACAATACCTGTTGGCTTATGTGTAAGAAATACCTTGGTTTCCACTTTATTCACATTCTGACCCCCGGCACCGCCACTTCTCGCAGTTTCCATTTTTACATCCGATTCTTTCAAATCTACATCAACATCTTCAGCCTCGGGCATTACAGCGACAGTTACCGCGCTGGTATGTACCCGGCCACTCCCCTCTGTATCCGGTACACGCTGTACACGATGGACGCCACTCTCAAATTTCAGTGTTCCATACACGTCATCACCAACAACTTCTACCTGTACCTCTTTATAACCACCAACGGTTCCCTCGCTTTCACTAAGTATAGCAGTCTTCCATCCTTTTTTTTCGCAATATTTCAAATACATCCTCAGCAGGTCGCCGGCAAAAAGAGAAGCTTCGTCACCTCCTGTGCCCGCACGAATTTCCAGGATGGCATTTTTTTCATCATAAGGATCTTTGGGAATGAGCATATTGCGAAGCGCTTTTTCCATTGCCTCCTTCTTTTCTTCAAGTGCAGGTAACTCCTGTTTGGCAAGCATGCGCATTTCCTCATCATCGCCATTCAATACTTCCTTATTGAACCCGATATCATCAAGCAGCTTTACATATTCATTCCTCGCATTCACGATTTTTTCCAGGCTGCGGTATTCTTTGCTTGTAGCTGTAAATTTTTTATTATCGCTCACGATCTCGGGGTTGGTGAGTGCAACTCCCAGGTTATCAAATCTTCCTTTAATGGCATCTAATTTATCTAACATAGCGTACTTTTAATTCCGGGGCAGTTAAATACTGCTACCGCACCCGTCTTAATAAACAGGCGGCAAATTTACAATATATCAACCAATCATTTTGTACAGAAAATTTCAGGCAGACCAGGTTTTTACGGGACGGGAGATACTGGGTTCGGGCAATGTATTAATAACGGATACCAGCGGGGCTATTACAGATCTTGTAAATGCTGGAGATGCGGGTGATAATATTGAGATACTCCATGGATTACTTTGCCCGGGGTTTATCAATTGCCACTGCCATCTTGAATTATCACACATGAAAGGCCTGATACCCAAGCATACCGGCCTTGTTGATTTTGTGTTTAAAGTGGTGAATGAAAGGCATTTCGATCTGCAAGAAATACTTGCTGGAATTGGAGTAGGAGAAAACGGGATGTTAGAGAACGGCATCGTTGCAACAGGAGATATTTGTAATAATGAATTTACGATCCCTCAAAAGAAGAAGGGTAGGATGTCTTATCATAATTTTATTGAAGCAAGTGGTTTTCCCCCAACAGTTGCGGAACTGCGTTTTAAAAGAGCCGAAGATTTTTATAATTTATACGCAGCATCATTACCCCGCAATTCCATCGTTCCGCATGCGCCCTATTCCGTGTCGGGTGAGATGTTAAAAATGATCGATGAATTTCCGGGCAATAGTATTTTAACCATCCATAACCAGGAGACAGCAGCAGAAAATGAATTATTTGAAAAAGGCACCGGTGACCTGCTAAGAATGTATGAGATGATGGGTATAGACATTTCTTTTTTTAAAGGAATAAGTAAAACAAGCCTGCAAACATGGATGCCTTATCTTACCAAAGCGCAATCCATAATTTCAGTCCATAATGTTTTTATTGCTGAAGAAGACATTGAATTTACAAAACAGCAAGCTGAAAACAGCAAGCTGAAAACTTTTTTCTGCCTTTGTCCCAATGCAAACCTCTATATCAGTAATGTATTACCCGATGTAATGATGCTTATGCGGCATTCCTGCGATATTGTTTTAGGTACCGACAGCCTGGCTTCCAATGACCAGCTTAGTATTTTGGAAGAAATAAAGACCCTGCATAAAAATTTTCCACAACTGCAGCTTACAGATCTGTTGCAATGGGGAACCATCAACGGGGCCCGTGCATTAAATATGGATGAAAAGCTTGGCAGTTTTGAAAAAGGAAAAAAACCGGGACTGGTATTGATAGACGGGGTAGAAGATCTAAAGCTCAGTAAGCATTCGTCTTCAAAAAGAATTTTATAGAAGAGTTGTTTAATGGTCCCGACGGCCCTAGGCCCTTACAATACTTCATGTAATACCATCAGCGTTTTCATTTGCCCAAATTCGTGAATGTGCAGGGCGTAATATTCCAGGTATCTTAATAACAGGGTTCTTCTTATATCCTGGTTCAATTTAAAATCCTGCAGCTCATGTGGCTGCATCACTTTTAATAACTGGGCAGTGAGCTCAGCATTTTTTCCATCAATAAAATATGGGTGGGTGGGTTGGTGGTCAATGAAATTCCCTTCCTGCAGGTCCAAAACATTATTAACGGAGTTATGATTATCCGCCATCCTGAATCCAAAAAAATGGGTAAGGTGTAAAGTAAAGAACAAAGCAAAATTGGCAGCTACAACCTTGTCTGCCTTATCCAATTCTAAAAATGCTTCTTCACAAAAAATAAAGAGATCATTATTTGCTTCGGGCTGCTTCAGGCATTTCTGGATCAGCTCAGCCATATAAGAAGCAATGCTGTTCTTTATAACATTGTTTAAAATATTTTCATATAAAAAAGCCCAGGAGAACTCTTTTATACGTTGCATGGACTTCGATTCATTATGGTAAACAACGAGGTCCAATATGGCTGTGGGCTGAAAATGATTGGCTGTGGAAGAAGATTTTTTAAGGGAACGCACACCATTTACCATATAGGTTTGAATGCCGAAGACCTCAGTAAAAATGGTAACCACCAAACTGGTCTCCCCATATTTAATGTTCCTTAATACGATGCCTTTGGTCTTGTGTGTCATGATATAATACGTTAATCCGTTAATTGGTTAATTAGTTAATACCCCGGCTGGTTTAAACGACCTACGGAATAACAAATTAACGGATTAACAGTTCTTAGACCGCTTTTCAAAAATAGTAAACATAACAGCAGCTAAACAATACAATTACGTTCAAATTGGTTTTCTTTGCAAATTCAAATAAGCACTGATCTACTATGTGGAAACGTTTAGGACAATTTGTTATTAATTACAGGCTGGTACTCCTGGTTCTTTTACTTGCAGTAACAGCCGTGATGGGTTTTTATGCAAGTAAGGTCAGGCTGAGTTATGAATTTTCAAAAGCCATACCCACAGATAATCAGAAGTACAAAGATTATGTGGCGTTCAAAGAAAAATTTGGCGATGATGGTAATTTGCTTGTTGCCGGTATTCAAACCGACAGCCTGTTTTCGCTGAAGATATTTCATGCTTACCAGGACCTGCACCAGCGGTTGAAAAAAGTAAATGCTGTTGAAGATGTCTTGAGTATTCCTTCGGCTGTAACACTTCGTAAAGATTCGCTTACCGAAAAACTTTCTGCAGAGAGAATATTTGCCGATACAATAAACACACAGGCAGAATTGGACAGCGCTGCGAATGTTTTTTTCAACCTTCCTTTTTACCGGTCATTGCTTTATAGCCCGAAAATAAAGGATAATCCAGCAGCTTACCTGGTAGGTGTGCGCATTAATAAAGAAGTACTCAATTCTGCCGGGCGAACAAAAGTGGTGTCAGATATTACCAAAGAGGTGCAGCTTTTTGAAGCGCAAACAAAGATCGAAGTGCATTTAAGCGGCCTGCCCCTGATCCGCACTGTGGTAGCAGACAGGATACAGAATGAAATGAAATTCTTTTTATTCGGCTCTCTTTTATTAAGCGCGTTGATCCTTTTACTTTTCTTCCGTTCCATCAGTACAACGCTGCTTTCCTTACTGGTAGTGGTCCTTGGCGTTATATGGAGTGTGGGTATTTTATATCTCTGCGGATACCAGATCACCATCCTTACGGCACTGATCCCCTGCCTGGTGGTTGTGATCGGTGTACCCAACTGTATTTATTTTATCAATAAATACCATAGTTCTTATATAGAAACCCGTGATAAGAAAGGATCGCTGGTTGACATGGTAAGTAAAATGGGTGTTGTTACGCTTTTTTGTAACCTTACTGCTGCTATCGGCTTTGCGGTTTTTGCATTGACCAAAAGTGCCATACTCCGGGAGTTTGGTGTGGTAGCAGGAATAAGCATCATGGTCATTTTTGTCATCTCTTTTATTTTGCTGCCTTCGGCATTAAGTTACCTGCCGGCCCCCAAATCTTCTCAAACAAAGTACTTAAGTAATCCATGGATCACTTCTTTCTTACTAAGGATAGAAAGATGGGTCATCAATCATAAAAGAACTGTTTACACGGTTACAGCAGCGGTTTTAATTTTTGCCGTGATCGGCATTTTTAAATTGCAGCGTGTTTCTTATATTGTTGACGACATGCCAAAAACAGACAAGATCTATACAGACCTGAAATTTTTCGAAAAGAATTTTAAAGGTATCATGCCGCTTGAGATCATCGTTGATACAAAAAAGCGGTATGGACTTGCCGGGTTAAGGGCCCTGCCTATTTTTGAGAAAGTAGATTCTTTAGCACAATACATAACTGCACAAAAAGAAATGAACCGTCCACTCAGTGTTGCAGAAGGATTAAAGTTTGCCAAGCAGGCTTTTTTTGAAGGTGATTCGGCCAATTATTTATTGCCCAACAGTTTTGACGGAGCTTTTGTAGGAGAATATTTAAGGCCTAATAAGGCAGACAGCAATAAAAATAATCTTTCTAAAATGCTCAAAAGTTTTATGGATACGGCCAGGCAAAGCACCCGTATAAGTGTGAACATGGCTGATGTGGGCACAACAGAATTGCCGGTATTGTTGAAGGGTATTCAGCAAAGGGCGGATCAATTGTTTGACACTTCTTTGTATAAAGTGCAACTTACAGGTACCAGTATCACTTTTTTAGAAGGCAGCCGTTTTATTGTAAATGGTTTAAAGGACAGTATCTTCTGGGCCTTTTTGCTGATTGCATTATGCATGTTGTACCTGTTCAGGTCGGTCCGTATTTTATTCTGTTCATTAATACCCAATCTCATACCGCTTGTAATTACCGCAGGGATCATGGGATGGGTAGGGGTTCCGCTCAAACCTTCCACTGTACTGGTATTTAGCGTAGCATTGGGTATTGCCATTGATATTACGATACGGTTCCTGGTGAACTATAAACAGGAGCTGCCTGTTTACAATAACAATATATTACAAACAGTTAGCGTTACTATCAAAAATACCGGGTTAAGTATTGTGTATACTGCATTGGTGTTAACTGCCGGCTTCATAATTTTTTGCGGCAGCAGTTTTGGAGGCACCATGGCCCTTGGATGGCTAACCTCAGTAACATTGTTGGTTGCTACATTAACTAATCTCGTTCTGCTACCTGTTTTATTATTATTATTATCGCCAAAACAAACTAAGAACATCAGTGATAAATTATCACATGTTCCAAAACAAAATTGATTGCATATTTTAAATCTCTCCCCTGATACGCTTTCTGTGGAACAAAAGCAGCTAAAAGCTTAATAATCTTGTCAAGTATTTTGACAATTACAGAGAATCTGAATTATATTTGTTACTATAAACTAATAAGCAAATGAGAAAACTAACCTTAACCCTTTCAGCATTATTTGTGCTGCTGATCTCAGGGTTTTCACAAAAAACTATTACCGGCGTTGTCGTGGGGTCTGGTAATAGTCTTCCAATTCCAGGCGTTTCTGTGATTTCCGGTAAGGCCGGAGCAAAAACTGATGCTTCAGGCCGTTACAGTATTTCTGTAGCCAATGATGCAACACAAATAACTTTTTCGGCAGTTGGTTACAGTTCCCAGACAGTCTCGATCGGAAGTCAAACAACTTTTAATATCGTGTTGCAGCAGGAAAATATTGAACTGAGAGAAGTTGTAGTTACTGCTTTGGGTATTGCACGGGACAAAAGATCTCTGGGGTATGCCTCACAAAACATAAAGGGTGATGAACTTGCCAACAGGGGAGAGGTGAATATTGCAAATGCATTACAGGGAAAAGTTGCAGGGGTTAACATTACCAGCGCAAGTGGTGGTGCGGGTTCCTCTGTAAATATAAACATCCGGGGTATTTCATCTTTTACCGGAAGTAATCAACCATTATTCGTGATCGATGGTATACCCATTAGTAATGATGTGGACAGAACCAACAGCGGACCAAACGGTACATTAGGTGATAATCAACCTGCTAACCGGGCTTTGGATATTGATATGAATAATGTGGAATCAATAAATATTTTAAAAGGACCGGCCGCTGCCGCTTTGTATGGCTCAAGAGCTTCTGCCGGGGCGCTTATTATTACCACTAAGAGAGGGGGTAATGCAAAAGGTAAAGCCGAGATCATCTTCAATTCAAATTATAGTTTCCAGGATGTTTTTGGTTTGCCAAAGGTTCAAAACGAATATGGCCAGGGAGCCGGAGGAGTATTTAACCCGGCCAGTAATAACTCATTCGGTCCAAGGTTTGGCTCTGCCCCAAGTATAACCAATGGATTGATAATCGGAGGCCAACCTGTACAAAACTACAGGGCATATCCTGATAACATCAATGAGTTTTTCAGGCAGGGAACCACCGCTGAAAACAACATCACCCTGAATACAGGAGATGCAGTGAGAAACCAAACATTATCGATTGGTAATGTTTCACAGAAGGGTATTTTATATGGTACACATTTAAAAAGGACGGATGTAAGGATCGGCGCAAATGCTCCTTTGGGCGAAAGAATGAAGATTGGGGTGTCTCTTACATATACCAATACCGTACAACAAGGTACATTGGGCGGCAATAATAGTGGGTTAGCAACTTTATTAGGATTGGCAAGAAATATCGATCTGACGTCCTACCGCGTAAACGGAACATGGAAAAACAATACTGGAAATAATAATTATCTTATTGCAGGTGTTGAGAATCCATACTTTGCTCAATTTGAAAATCCTTTGACCAGTAATTTAAACAGGTTTATCGGGCATATAAACGTTAGCTATGATCTGTATAAATGGCTGAACATATCTTACCGTTTGGGTGGGGATATGTATACCGACCGGAGAAAACAGGTTTTTGCAATAACTTCCGGCAGGGTACCTCTCGGTAATATCCGTGAGGAAATGTTTTTCAGAAACGAGATAAACGGAGACCTTATCATCAGGGCTACCAGGAATAATTTATTTCATACAGCGCTATCTGTAACGGGCCTGGTTGGACAAAACATCAACCAAAGGAAATTCCAGAATATTGCTGTACAGGCAGACCAGCTGGCAGCTAACGGATTTTTTAATACGACGAATGGTTCTGTATTTACTGTAGGTTCAGCGGAAACCTCTTCGTTGCGCAGGCTGGTAGGATATTATGGCCAGGTTTCTTTTAACTATAACAATTATGCTTTTCTTGAATTGACAGGCCGTGCAGATCAGTCATCAACCTTGCCTGTGGAAAAGAATACCTATTTCTATCCTTCAGCAAATATAAGTCTCGTGTTTACTGATGCCTTCCGTATCAAATCTAATTTATTCAGCTACGGTAAAATAAGGGCCAGCTATGCAAAAGTGGGCAGGGATGCAGACCCTTATTTATTAAATAACGTATTCGTAAACCCAGGTTTTGGAAATAATGTGGCCAGTGTCGGCTTTCCTTTTGGAACAGTTGGTGGTTTTGGGGCCAGTTCAAGACTTTCCGATACAATACCTTTATCTCCTGAGTTTAAAACTTCTTATGAGGCAGGAATTAATTTGCAGTTCTTTAAAAACAGGGTATCACTTGATGTAACATATTATAATGAAAAAGCCGAGTCACAGATCTTAAACCTCACTGTTCCTCCTTCTTCAGGTTTCAGAACCTATACTACCAATATTGGAGAATTAACGAATAAAGGAATTGAGATAACTGCAAGCGCTACGGTAATACAAACCCGTAATTTTACCTGGGACCTGAGTGCTAATTTTACCAAACAAAAAAGCATGGTTGTTTCTATCGCTCCCGGTGTAGATAATAGTGCTATTCCCGGCAGTGCATTTACCGGTTCTATTCCATCTTTTAAAGTTGGGTACCCTTATGGGGTTATTATAGGAGGCCTTATACCAAGGGCACCGGACGGACAGCGACTTATCAATCCGTCTACCGGTACCTACCAGCCTACAGTTGCTGGTGGTGTACTTGCTGATCCCAATCCGGAGTACCAGTTCGGTGTAACCAATACCCTAAACTATAAAGGATTTAGCCTCGGTTGCACATTTGATTTTACAAAGGGTGGCCAGATCCTATCTTTCACTGCTGCGTCATACAAGGCCCGCGGTGCTTTGGATATTACTGCAGTAGACAGGGAGCAACCACATATACTGCCTGGTGTAATTGCTGATGGCACGGGAAAATACCGTCCTAATAACATCCAGATCTCCGGCCAAACTTATTGGAGTACCGGGATGGGTGGGCTACAAAGTGAGTTTAATGTATTTGACGCCACTGTATTTCATCTCAGGGAATTAACATTGGGCTACAATATTCCGGCTGATATAGTTAAGCGTTCAAAATTGTCCGCTATCCGTTTTGGTATATTTGCCCGCAATGTATTTTATGTAGCGCCTAATTCCCCTATTGATCCCCAGCTTAATACGCAGGGTGCAGGAAATATCCGGGGACTTGATCTGCAGGGTACTCCCAATGCAAGAAGTATAGGCGCAAACCTTAAAATCACATTATAATTTTTAAAAAAAATATTATGAAAAAAATACCATTTTTCTTTTTATTGCTGCTGACGTTTACATCATGTAAAAAATTTCTTGATGTAAATACCAGTCCTAATAACCCGCCAAATGTTCCGGTTTCGACAATATTACCTACTACAACAATAGGATTGGCGTTTGCAAATTCAAATGACCTTAACAGGGCCACGTCTGCCCTGGTTCAGCATATCGCTGGTGTAGCTAATCAAACACTGGCTTATGATGTATACAATCTTGATGGAAGTTTTGATAACCAATGGAATGGCGAGATATATGGCAATACACTTAATGACCTTCAGATAATAATTGATCAGCACGGCACTACCAGTCCTGTATATGCAGGTATTGCAAAACTGCAAATGGCCTATGTCTATTCAATCGCTACTGACATTTGGGGAGAAGTGCCTTATTCACAGGCAGCCCAGGGTACAAAATTTCTTTTCCCGCGTTTTGATAAACAGGAGGACATTTACCAGGGTAATGCCGCTTTGGGAATAACAAGCTTGTTCGACCTGGTAAAAAGCGGTCTTTTAGATCTTGCCAAAACCCCTAATGCTTTCACTCCCGGCGTGGATGATCTTGTTTATAAGGGAGACCTGGCCAAATGGGCAAGGATGGGTAACACGCTGCTATTGAAATTTGCGATACACATTTCCAACAGGAACCCGACCCTGGCAACTTCTACCATTGCAAGTGTAATTGCCGGCAATAATTACATCAATTCAAATGCACTTGATTTTGAAGTGCCATTTTCTGTAACTGTTGGAAATCAAAACGCGATCTATAACTTTAATAACGTAAACAGGCCACAGGACCAAATGCTAAGTGCAAGATTACTGGCACTTTCGAGGAGCCTGAATGATACTATCAGGCTTTCCAAATTCTTTACAAAGCCTCTAATACCTGGTGGCATCACGGGGACACCTACTTTTGTTGCTTTTGATAATGGCTCTGCCGCTGCAGTACCAACATTGTCTATTGCTGTAGGACAAACTCAATATTACCTGAGATCCAAATATGGCATCCACCTTACCGGGGCTGCCGAGCCTTTAACTTCAGCAACTCCCGGAGGAGCAACTCCAATACGCATATTAACCAATGCACAGGTACAGTTTATTCTTGCAGAGTCTGCTTTGATATTGGGAACACCAGGCGTTGCCAATACTTATTACCAGGCTGGCATTACCGCTTCTATGCAAAAGGTTGGAATGACTCCCGTGGAGATCGCAAATTATTTTGCCACAAACCCACTGGTTGTAACACTTGCAGGTACAACAGAGCAACAACGCCAGCAAATAATCACACAAAAATATATGTCATGGATCGGCAATGGCATTGAAGCCTATAATGATTACCGGAGAACAGGTTACCCGGTTTTAACTTTGGTAAATAATCCTGCAGGCGATAACCCTAATGTGATCCCCACCAGGTTGCCATATACCATTACTGAGCTTTCATCTAATCCTAATGCACCAAAGCCAAGACCTAAAACAGATGTGAAACTGTGGTTTGCTAAATAATTTTATATCAATAAAAGAAAATAAAAAATCATGAAAAATAGTATCAAATTCTTATCATTCCTTTTTTTACTTTCAGTAGTAATAATAAGCTGTAAGAAAGAAGATTTTAACGGGTTAAGTGATGTTAGGCCTGATGTACCTGTTACGGTACCCAATGCAATAGATTTTCGTCCTGAGCCCACAGTTAAAACATCAATAAGTGCAGGCGGCGCCATCCAGATAATTTTAGAAATTCCTGCCAGCTCGGGCAGAAAGATCAAGGAAATTACAAGGATAGCTGCGAATACCACTTATACAGCGATACAAAGTACCGGAACTACGGGCTTTTATACTACCGCACCGCCTTTTGTACCCATTCCTGTTAATGCTACCACCTATACATTTAATACCACTTTAGCTGAGTACGTTGTAAAAGGTCCTGGCGTTATACCTGCTGTTTCCGCAACAGTTGGAACTGAATTGGCAAAAAGGTTTTATTTTTTAATTACCCTTGATGATAATTCGGTTCTTATACCACAACCTGTAAGGGTGTTGGTGACAAATTGATATCTATAAAGAACTTCCTGATAAAAAAACAGGCTGCCCTTTTGGACAGCCTGTTTTTTTATAGAGCAATCTATTTTATTTCAATATCTCTCCCAGTTTATTTTGTAATTCTTGTCCACGTAAAGCTGTTGCAATGATCTTTCCCTGCGGGTCAACCAATACATTATAAGGGATGCCATCAATGCCATATAAACCAACTGCAGCACTCCTCCATTTTTTAAGGTCACTTATCTGCTGCCAACCCAGTTTATCCTGGGCAATGGCATTGATCCAGTTGTTTTTCTTATCATCCAGCGAAACACCCAGGATGGTAAAATTTTTATTTTTAAACTTTTCGTAAGCAACCACGAGATTTGGATTTTCCTCGCGGCATGGCCCGCACCAGCTTGCCCAAAAATCAACCAAAACATATTTACCACGCAACTGGCTTAATGAAAAGGGCTTGTCATTTATATCGTTCATCGTGATTTCTGGCGCCATATCGCCAACTGTTGCCGGCGCTTTTGGTGTTGCCGGCTGCGTTTGTGTTTCCAGGGCAATTTGTTCTTTTACATAATTAACAGCCCCGGCTATGCCTTTATGGTCTGGAAATCTTTTGGCCAGAGCCGACAAAGGCATCTCAAATTTATTTAATGACACCGGCGCTATAGTTATAGCAAAAAGACCAAGTACCGGGCTCTTTGAAGTATCAGCAACAGTAAAGAGATATTTGCTCATCTTTTCATTGAGCGTATTGAATTCATTATTCGTAGCCATATAAGTACTATCATTTTCAGCAGTACCCCCTTTCTTCAGTTCAGATAAGATCGACGCTTTTGCCGAAATTAATTTGCCCATACTATCTGCATAGAGCATTATATTTTTTAATGCGATATTTGCCGGGCTCGAAAAATGCTGGTAGCTTATCCGGGGAT
>DATHEH010000468.1:0-3734 GCA_035318685.1 Ferruginibacter sp. | reverse complement strand
ACCTGTTCGGATATTGTGTATTCAACAAGGCTTTATAACCCGCAATATTTTTATTGGTTTTAAGCAACTGGAGGTTCTCCTCTGTAATGATCATGAATGAATACTTGTTGGCCGGTAGCCAGGATATCTCTGCCGCAGCATTCCTTTTTATCTTATCATAATATTGTAAAGCCGTGGCCGCGTCAGCAAAGGAAGTTATGACCAACAGGTTGCGTTCAGCATCCAGCACGTCTTTATTGATTTGAATGGTCTGACCGTAATAATTCTCTTTGTTATAGCGGATAAATGCATTTCTTGCTTCGGTCACATAAACGGCATCTACCTTATCCAGTATCATTATTACATGGTGTGCCGATGTAAGCGACATCACGAAAGGCCCGCTGGACAATGGCGGTGGCGGGGTTATTTTTTTTGTACTGTCTGCAACAACAGGGGGTCTTACCGCAGCCGGGTTTACAATCGCGGGTTTATTGGTTACTTTAACCAATGTATCCTCCCCGGCTCTTACAATTTCAAGACTGGTAAGATAGCTCTCTATTTCTGCTCTTCTTCTCAGTACATCTATCATCGTAGCAGCTTTATCTTTTAGTGGTGATGACGGGTAGGTATTCATCAAAGCCTGTAAGCTGCTGATGGCCGAGCTGTCATTGCGGTTCTTTACATGGTTGAGTGATTCGATGTACAGCAATTGGGGTGACCAGTAGTTTGCGCCGTACATGCTGTCTGCTCTTTTCTTTTCACTCATGGCTTTTTCAAAATCCCCCTCGATGAAAAGGTTATAAATGTCCTCGTACAGTTTTGTTACCGCAGGATTTTGTGTTTTAGGATTTAATGAAGTAGGGTTGTTTAATACCTGGGCAGACTTGCTGTTTGCAAATCTCCTGTTGAGTAAACCTTTGTAATACTCCGCTTTTTCCTTTTTCTCCAGTTTGGTGTAACAAAAATAAAGGCCCAGGTAAACTTCGCCATCCTGTAAACGTGCCGGGAAGCGTACCAGATAGTCTTCGTATGTGGCAGCGGCCAGCCCGTATTCTTCCAGCTCATTCTGGTAGAGTTTGGCGAGTTCAAGTAAATTATTTGCAATGATCTCGTTACTGGCAGTCAGCTTTTCTTCCGTTAAAGGGACATTGGTGATGAGTGCATCATAACTGATATCTGTAGTTTGTGCGCCGGTATTTGTACTGGTTGGGATCACATTGCCTTTCGCATCCAGGGTGGTACCGGGAGGATTGGTGGTGATATTTCCCGCCACGGAGGCTTTGCGTCGCCAGTTATCTCCATTGGCCCTGTTGCCCCATTTGGTCTTAAACTCGTTAAAGCCCCGTGATTTCATAGAGCTGTTATAAAAATACCATTCACCCCTGGAGTTACCTGCAAAAAGGTCGATAGGTGCAGGGTTATTGGTTCCAAAAGGAATCATATCGCCGCCGGTACTGCCATCGTCTTTCAATCCTCTTTCCTTACGTAACTTTCTCACGAGTTTCTTTATCAGGTCATCCCGCTCTGCAGGGGCAAGCAGAGCAATACGCTGCAGGCTATCTTCTCTTTCAATATTAGTAATGGCCTCAGCAATTTTTGATAATGCAGTCTTCCTGGCCTGTACCTGTTCGATCTTTTTATTTAAGATGCTGTCAGGACCATTTTGAAGACTGTCGTACATCATAGCAGCAAGGCGGTATTGTTTACGGTCATAAGCTATATCGCCAAGTTGCAAATAAGCCCTGTTCCTGTAATTGATGTTTGATTCATTACGTTTGAGGCTTTTATTAAAATAAATTATGGCGGAATTGGTATCCGGCTTTTGTAAAGCAAGCTGTCCTGCAGCATAGTAAATCACGTCACGGAAAGATTCAAACTTATCCCGCTTTGCCATTTTTAAAAGATTGTCAATACTGCGGTTAAGTTGTTTCGGATCAGAAGCACCCTTCAGCATTTTTGCATCGTTAAGCCTGGCATAGATATCAAGCAGCGGGTCAACGGTGTGTTTGGATGCCCGGGTATAATAATCGGAGGCTTTGTCATAATCACCGCTCATTTCATATAACTGTGCCAGTAAAAATTCCCAGCGTGCCCGGTCCTGTTTGGTATCGGCATTGCTCAGTGCTTTTTCAAGATGAACAGCGGCACTATCGAAGTTGCTTTGTTTATAGAACCAGTAAGCATTCACTTCTTCCAGGTCATTGTATAAACGTTTGGGAAGATTCTGGTCATTTTGCAAAGTATTGATCAGTCCGCCCGATTCGGCAAACTCATCCTGTTCAATTAAAGTACGCGACAGCCATATCAATGCATCATTACGGCTGGGTGGCAGGGCAACCGCTTTTTGTAAAATATTCCTTTTTTCTTTATTCGCTATGGATATGCTGTAGCCACTTGCCGAAGAATTGGTACCAACTACACGGTCGTCATCATCATTTTTCCTTTTGCGTGGAAAGAGATTGTAATTGATGAACTGGAAGGTCATTAATGCCGAATCCAGATCTCCCCGGAAGAAATAAGCTTTGCCAATGAGCATATACATATTGTCGATCCAGTTATTTCTGAGATCGTGCAGTAAGATCCCCGCGGTTGAAGTATAGATAACAGAGTCAAGTTCTGATTTTTGAGAAGCCGTATTTTCCAGGGTGTAGGGATAAAAAGCAAGTAAACCGGAAAAATCATCTTTGTAAGAAAGTTTGGCCCTGTCAACAACGGTATTCACCCTGTTATTGGCATTGAAATAATAATTGTAATGTGTTACGTTATTTTGATAGAAGTTACGTGCAACAGTAAATTTTTTATCCGCAGTTTTTTCTGAACCCAGCTTCCTGTTCTCAAATTTTTCAGGCTTTTTCTCTTTCCCGAAAACGTCAAGCGTCCAGGTGGGTTGTGAAATGACCAACCCCGGTGATCCAAATAATATTAAAAAAATAAAGACCGGGCTTATAGTTCTCTTCAGCATGAATCAAAAGGTTGAATAGTAGGGATAAATATCGGTTATTTTTGGTAAATATTGTGGTTGGAGGAGGCCATTTGGGTTACTTTAATATTTTTTTATGACGCATAAAACGGTTATTACATAAATGATATAGCCAAAGTTTGAACGAATACAGGCAGTTACAGGTTTTAAATTGCTTTTTCAACTGCATTTCTTAATTTTAGGACTCAAAAAAAAATATGGCAAAATTAGATGCCAACAGTACCTTAAAACGTTTACGGAACCGCTACAGGCTTGTGGTAATGAACGAGGATACTTACGAGGAAGTGGTAAAATTTAAGCTTAGCCGTTTAAGTGTGTATATTTTTTTAAGCACTTTGTTCGTTGTATTGGTAGGATTGATAATCGGGTTGCTGGTTTTTACCCCTTTAAAATATTATGTGCCGGGCATTGGCGATCCCAAGCAGGTAAGGGAGTTCAGGATACTGAAAATGCGGACCGATTCGATGGAAAAGGCCTTGAACCATAAGCAAAAATATTATGATGACCTGCAAAAGATATTGCAGGGAAAAGTACCGGTGCTGGATACAAATAAGCTGAGCCTGCCAAAAGTAGAGAAGAGCGTGGACTGATCAATATTAAATTTAAAATCAAAGTATATGTTTAATTCAAAATCCAAATCACCTGATGAAATCTCTTCAAATGCCAGCACGATGATAGGCGCAGGCACAACCATTCACGGCGATATCGAAAGCAATGGCGATATCCGGATCGATGGTATCTTAAAGGGTAACCTCAAAGCAAAATCAAAGATCAT
>DATHEH010000467.1:0-5349 GCA_035318685.1 Ferruginibacter sp. | reverse complement strand
AGAAAGATATGGAGGGAAATAAACGATATGTGCATAGCTTGATCCGCCAATGATTATGGCCCACATGATGATCGTTATATAAAGTGAAACCTGTCTTAATTTTTGCATGCTGATTGGTATGAAGTGTTATGAATGTATGTTATGCCTTTAAAGGTTGAGGTGCATTTTTAAAATCCGGGTACTTTCCCATCGCCTTGCCGGTATGATAAATAATTGAAATGATGACCTTTTTTATAAAGCCGGGTATTTCCCTGTGCTGTTTCTATTGTAAGGATGAGTGATGGTCATATAGTTGATCTTTATTTGTTGAACAAAAGTAGTGTGTGGATACAGGCATTCTTAGTACAAACAGCTGGGCTGTTATTTGCGTGGGATGTATTGAGGGATAGGGGATATCAATTGTGAAGCTTCATTTAAAATTCATACAGGTGTTTCCAACCTTCAGCAAACCGTGTAAAAAATTACCCTGCCTGCCCTGTAATTCCCTCATTTTAATACTCCGCAACTGTATTTTTCATGGAATAGTTTTTGTTTTTTAAATAAAAAACAATAATATGAAAACACTTAATTATATATGCGGTGCCTTAATGCTGGCATTTTTCACCGCAGCATGCTCCACCCCCGTGCATGTGGAAAGGGACGCGGCGGTTAACATGAACAATTACAAGACCTATATGTGGGTAGATACCCGCTATAGCCAGGAAGATAATTCAACAAGGCCTGTAGCTTATGGCGACATTAGCGTAAGGAATGCAGCGAATGCAGAATTACGGAATGCGGGCTGGAGAGAAGTTACTGATAACCCCGACATACTGGTCAGTTACGATGTATTGGTACAGAATACCACCGCAAGGAGATCAGACCCTGTATATTCGGAGTCTTATTCCCGTTATTATTATAATCCACGTTTAAAAAGGTGGGGTACCATTTATTATCCTTCCCAATTTTTGGGATATGATAATTACCAGGTACCAGTAAATGAAGGAACCATAACCATTACTTTAACCGATGCAAATACGGATAAGGTGGTGTGGCAGGGCTGGACATCGGAGGAACTGAATTATTCCCGTATCACGCAGGACGAGATCAGTGCCGGGGTAAAGAATATTTTCAGGAAGCTTGACCTGGCAGCAAGGTAAAAGTTAATGATGCGAAGGAAAGAATGGTGGATAATTGAAATTGAGAATTGAACATGGAACATTTATTCGGGTCGGTGAGACACCGGCAGGGGATGAGATATAGATACCGGATTGCTGATCCTTGCTGCATCCAGTTATTTGAAGTGAAGGCTCTTCAAAGTTTAGGCTGCATCAAGTATCAGGAATCCAGTATCATTTCCTGCTCTTAACCAGCTCAAAAACCTTTCGTGAAATTTTTTTCATCACCGGCCTTATGTCTTCTTCTTTAACCGGTGAAAAAAAAGCGATGATATATTTAACCTGGCCGTCATCAACGATGCCCACATCATGCGTGTAAAAACTCCACCAGCCGGACTTATGATAAAACATGGCTGAGGAGGGTAAGCCTGCAGCAAGTTTTGTTTTGTCCAATTGCCTTCCAAGTAAAGCTTTCATCTGCATGCTTACCCAGGGATTTACCAATTGATCCGTAAAGATCTTATACATAAAATCCGCGGCGTGTAAGGCAGAGGTCTCCGTGCTTTTGACCGTATCGTAACCCGGATCTTCCAGCTTTCTTTTTAAAAACTTACGGGTAACTTCACTTCCATGCCAGCCATTTTCCTGCATGGTTTTATTTATGTTCGGACGACCGGCGATGTCAATTAAGCAATTGGCAGCTGAGTTATCACTACGGGTTATCATAAGGTCTAACAGGTAATTTATGGTAACCGTATCGCCGTTCTTTAATAATGGTCTTGGATCATGGGCCACTTCTCTCGTTTTGTCCACATCGTTTGGCGACCTTACGATATAAGGTTGAGACAATTGATATTTCCCCTCGCTGACCTGCTTTAATACTTCCATCGCCACATACATTTTATATACAGATGCCGGGTAGATAAAATTTTCAAAATTCACGCCGCCTAAAACAGGTTTCCTGCCTGTAAGATCTATAACAGCGAATGAGACCTGTTCCATCCCGTCTTCGCCAACATCGTAGTTGCCGGTTAAACCCAGGTCGCTGGTAATGTTTTTTAAGGATTCAGTGAATTTTTTATCCTGCCGGTAATAAGCAGGAACCTGTGCAATTACAAAAAAAGACAGCAGGCAACCAGTGATAGTCAGCAGTACAAACTTTGGCATTTGAAACATGTGTTATTAAAGGAACGACATTTTATTTATAATCCTGTTGCGATCTTTTTTCCATTCCGCGACCATTCACTCCATGAGCCCACATAGAGCTTTGGCATGGTCATGCCCGCATAAGCCATTGCTAATATGGTATGACATGCTGTTACACCCGAACCGCAATGCACTATTATTTTATCCGCATCTTTATCCTTCAATGCATCAGTGTACAGGGCCTTAAGCTTTCCGGGTGGCAGGAAAAAACCATTTTTATCCAGGTTTTGGGTCAATGGAATATTCATTGCGTTTGGGATATGACCTGCTACCAGGTCGATAGGTTCTTTCTCACCGTTGAAGCGTTCCTTATCACGCACATCGATTATGGTAAAGTTTTTATCCTGCGATGCATGTTCTACTTCGTTAATATCAGTTAACGGTAATTCCCAGGCAACATTCCCATAATCGATTAACGGCAAAACATCTTCTGTACCTGCACTTAAAGGAAAGCCTGCAGCGATAGCAGCCTGTAAACCCCCGTTTATGACCTGTACTTTTTTATGACCAACCGATCTCATCATCCACCAAAAACGTGCGGCTGCATTTGAACCGTTCTTATCATCGTAAACCAACACATGACTTTCTGTTGTAATGCCAAGGCTACCGAGTAAAGCAGAAAATTCAGCAGGATGGGGAAGCGGATGCCTGCCGCCATCAGCAGCGCCGGGTTTAATGTTGGCGAGGTTGGTATCCAGGTCAACAAATAAAGCGCCTTGTAAATGTTGCATGTCATAGTTTGCCCTGGCATTAGCGCCGGTACGGGCATCAATAATAACTACCCCGGGTGACGGGCTTAGTGATATTAAGTTAGCGGGATCGATTATAGGAGATATTTCCTGTTCCATATAATTTGTTTTTATTAAAGCCAATTAAAGGAATGAAATTTTATTATATTTTTCTTTTGACTGATATATGGCATCTGTCTTCTCAAAACTTTAACGATTGTTTTTTTTACTTTGAACCCATCTGTATGTCTATTGTACTGATTGAAGATTAAGGTTTGAAAGTTTGATTAGGGCACCTGTTCGCAGGTGCCTTTTTTATTTTTACAGGCAGCTGTTCTTATTATTTTAACCTGAATCCTACAAAGGCATTCACCAAATAGGTTTTATCTGCTACGGTTGCCGTAGCAGTTCCGTTTGATTTATGTTCGGCTACTTTATCGTCAGCATTCAACAGGTAATCAACCCTTACCCCGGCAATAAGCCTGGCAAGCTGTAATTTAAATCCACCGCCAAGAATAAGGCCGTAGGATATTTTTTCCAGTTCATCATTGTCTTTAAAGGAGTCAAAAAAGTGGTTACTGGATACCAGTATGTCTACCCTTGGGCCCGCACTTATGAAAGGTGAGAACATGCCGGGTAATTTCAGGTTGACGGCTGTATTGAAGGAGATATAGTCAAGTGTTGCGCTTTCTGTTTTTGTATAAAGGTAATTCCCCGAAAGGTCTGAATACATGATATCGCTTGCACCGCCTTTTCTTACATATCCCAGGTTAGTGGAGAGATTAAAGATCTTAAGGTTGAAATAATCGACGCCGACAAATACAGATTGTCCCGTGATCGTCTTGTTGAATATTTTAATACCGGGAGGGATGATATTCCAGTCAAGTTTTGATCGGGAAATACCCGCCTGGACCGTTACGGTTTTTTGTGCCTGCGAAATGTAATGGATGCTTAACAATACGGCAATTGAAATGATCTTTTTCATTTTAATTTCTATTAAGCATAAATATAAGAAGAGTTTGGTATTGTTGGCCGGCTTGGAAGAGATCATTCATTCACCGGCCGGGTCATATTTTGCAAAAGGGTTTTACCGGTCAAAGAATCGTATTGCCTGCCATTAAAGCGGATATTATAAACGTCCTTTGAAAACGTTTCTTTCTTAATATAATACGGCTTACCTGTTATACTGTCCTGCTTTATGACCGTTGAGTCTTTCGCTAAATAATTAATAACAACACTTGTCCTGGTTTTTGGCGCATTTGATAATAACAAAGTGACCTCGTATACCTGTTGCTCTGAATTGACCGGCGTATAAATGCTCAGGGAATCCATAAAAATGTATGGCGCTATTTTTTCTGTTATGTTCCCCGCCCCGTCATATTTTATATAATTCCTTTTGTCATCGCCAAAACCAAAAAAATCATACTGGTAAATTTTCCCGGTTTCATCAAACCAGTAAGCATCTCCCAGTTGCCTTTCCTGCACACGATGGATCCTGCCGGATAGTCTGCCATTTTCTTTATAGGAGGCAATGAATCCTTCTATGGCATTGTTAACATAGCTGATCTCCTGGTTAATGATCCCGTTCTCATAAAATGTTTTGGAAACACCGTTCAACCTGCCGGAATCATCCCTTACTTCTATGCGCTCAGGGTTGCCGTTCTCAAAATAATAGAACATGGTATCAACGGGCATATTATCCTTATTGACCCAACCGGATTTTTTTAACTTGCCCGAAGGATAAGATTCTTTTAAGGCTTGTTTTTCTTTTTTGTTGCAACTGCATATTGTTATGGCGCATGCAATAATAAAGCAGCAATATAAGGTGATACTCTTTTTCATTTTTTGATTACTTAAAGGAATAAAATTTATTTGAATTGAAAGGCTTTTCGGCTATTCATTTGATTTTCAAAAACCGGGCCGTAATGTGGAACGGGAAGCTGGGAAAAAATATGCAGCTGGCAAAGCTTTATGATGAAGCCGTATTGTAAACTACCAGCCGGTCGGGCGAATATCGAACAAGCCCGCCCGGCTGAACGCCGTTCGGACGGGGAATAAGGAATTTAAAATGATGAGCGGGTGATCATTACTTTAAATTCAAAATTCCCTGTTCATTATTCTTTGCAAATTTTATACTTTAACCGTCACCTTTAAGAAGGTCGCAGTAATGGAAGTGGTATTGTCATCGCCACTTTTGTTTTGACTTTTAAACAATGCTTCCAGTTCTTCCCGGAGTTGTAAAGCCTTGCCATTTTTTTCCGCGGCTTCAAACGCATTCATGGTTGGACCATAATAGGTTTTAAATATATTCACAAATG
>DATHEH010000466.1:0-10096 GCA_035318685.1 Ferruginibacter sp. | reverse complement strand
CGTAAATCCAACTGCAGTATAAGTAGCACCTGCAGCATCTGGCTTAAATGCACTGGTATAAGGAGGTGCACCGCTGCCAAGAGCAGTACCGCTTGTTGAATTGATGATCGTATTAACGAAATTAGCACCTGCGCCACCTGTCATGGTAATATTTGCATCCAGGTTAAGTACAGCATTATTTGGCGCTTTCAGTACGATTACCATATCGGCAATATAAGTATGAGTTAAGTTCAACTTAACGCTCACACCGGTAACTGTTGCATTTGCAGGAATACCCGCAACGGTCATGTTTGTGGCAACTCCAGGGAATAAAGTCTGGGGCCATGCTGCAGGACCATCAGGTATAGCTAAAGCCATCGGACCTGAATTTACGGTCAAGGAACCAGGAACAGGAGGAGCTGCAGAACCTGCAGTAATCAACGTACCATTCACGCCTGGAATACCACCGCAAACGGGGCTGGCCGGCGAAATGGCGATAACAGGTAAACCGTTAACTGTTAATGTAGCTGCTGTAGAATTAACTGAAGGAGCACATGTGCCACTTACAACAAGACGGTACATATTACCACTCATTAAAGTTGTTACAGGGTTAATGACAAGTGTTTGTGCATTTACACCTGTGTAAGGAGCTCCAACCGGAATGTTGGTATAACTCAAACCACCATTGGTACTTACCTGCCACTGGAATGTAGCACCCTGGCCAGTACCTCCGGAAACAAAGCTAACAGATGATCCTGCACAAGCGGTAACACTTGTTGGATGAGCAGTTACTGCCGGCCTTTGATAAATAACCACTGTTTTGGTAGCGCTTCCCGGGCAATTTGTTACCGGGTCGGTAGCAGTTACTGTATAAGTAGTGGTAACCATTGGCGAAGCAGCAACAGGGTTAGTTGTTGTAGAGCTTAAGCCGGCTGCAGGTGTCCACAAGTAAGTATAGTTTGCAGGAAGTGGTCCCGGTGGCAGGTTAAATGTAATAGTATAGCTTGTCAAACTTCCCGCGTCACCACCAAGATCATCCACGATGAACAAATTCCAGGTACCGTTAAGGTTGCCGGTAAATGTAGAAAGTAGAGGAGTGGCCTGTGTAACAGCACCAGGTCCAGGAGCGACCCAGGTATCAGGTGTAACATAGTTGGTTGGTGCGTAGGTGCCTGAAGGATCAAGAGCATTATCAGACATTAATGGTGAACCATCTTGTAAAACATACGTATGATTTACCCAGTCATTGCCACCAGCGACATCAGAGATCAACACTACGTTTTGTGTAGTAGTTGGTCCCTGTAACAGGATGTCCACGTCGTCACCGAAAGTATGACTAAGTCCTGTAAGTGTAACATTTCTTACAGTTGCACCTGCTGGTAATCCGGCCACCACAAGTGGTGAAGGATAAGGATTGGCAATGCCTGATGCATTGATAACAACCGGCGCTGCTGAAGTAAATGATGCTGTACCACCACCGCCAACAACTGTCAGCAAAGTAGGATCACCCGCACATAGCGGAGCATCCGGGTTAGCAACAATACTTATTGCCGGGGCAGTTAAAGGAGTTATGGTTATCGTAACAACACCACTGTTACCTGTACCAACACAACCCTGTGCACTGGTTACTGAAACCAATGAGTAAGTAGTGTTCACAACAGGTGTTACAGGTATATTTGAACCGCTAACATAATTGTTCACGGTAAAGTTACCACCTGGTACACGGTTGATCACAACAGTGTATGGAGATGCTCCACCCGTGATATCTACTTTTAAGTTAGGCGTAGATCCGATACAAGCCAATGGCGGAGGACCGGGGTTGGTAGTGTTATAAACAACGTTATCGATACCGATATAATCAGAATTAGAACCTGAAGGGCCACCATTTTCCACGAAGTAGCGGAAAGCCAAACGGCCGGAGATACCGGCAGCAGGTAAGCCACTAAGTGTAATGGTGAATTGGGTCCATGAAGTAGGATATCCAGTAGTTGTATAAGTAGGATTGATATCCAGTAACAATGTGCTGTAGTCACCAACACTTGTGTTGGTAGTACCTGCGTTCACACTGGCACCATTTGTACTCATCCTCACCTGTAACCTGTCCGGGAATGTACCCGTAGTGGTACGTGTATAGAATGTAAATACGTCACCATTTTTCATGGTAACAGTTGGCCCAAATAACCAGTTACTGATGGTGTTCGTACCGCTTGTAAGCTGGAAGTTTGAAGCTATATAAGAAGTAGCTGCACCATTCTGTGAAGGGAATACTGCAGAATTACCCTGGAACCAGCCCGGCTGTAAGCCGATCGGGTTACTTAGGTTTTGCTGAGCCCATCCCGCAGGAAGAGGTGCAGCAATATCGAAGCCCTGGCTGTATACAACAGTTGGAACCGGCGGTCCGCCTACACGGCTAAGAACTGCAGCAGTAGACGCAGCACTTATATTAATAGTAGCAGCGCCGCTGTTACCGGTACCCAGGCACCCACCAAATCCTGCTACAGACACCAAAGTGTAGGTAGTGGGAACGACTGGTGAAACCGGGATATTCGTACCACTGAGATAGTTATTAACTGTAAAGTTGGTTGTACCGTTGGTATAAACTACGGTATAAGGACCAGTACCACCGGTGATATCTACTTTTATATTACCTGTTCCGCCAAGACAGATAGATGGCGTTGCAGTTGAATTATAAGTAGCATTATCAATACCGATATAATTGGAGTTGGCTCCTAAAAGTCCGCCATTCTCTACAAAATACCTGAAAGCAACACGGCCCGAGATACCTGCAGCAGGTACACCGGAAATGTTACAGGTGAACGATGTCCATACTTCAGGATATGCCGTTGTAGAATAAGTAGGATTGATGTCTAATAATAATGTACTGAAGTCACCAACACTGGTAGCTGTTGTACCAACATCAGTGCTGGATCCATTTGTACTCATCCTAACCTGTAACCTGTCGGGGAAAACTCCGCCGCCGGTAGAGGCACGTGTCCAGAAAGTGAATGAATCACCATTCCTTAGTGTAACGTTGGGAGAGAACATCCAGTTACTTATTGTACCTAAAGTTCCAACGCTGTTAAAATTGGCTGAGGCAAATCCTGCACCACTTTGTGGAGGGAATACGCCAACAGGACCACCCTGGTTCCACGGAATTACACCAACAGGAACGCTGTTATTTTGAATAGGCCAGTTTGGCGCAGGAATAACACCATCAAAGCCCTCGTTAAATAATGCAGAAACTGCACTTATAACTGAAGCAGTTGGAGCTGCACATGGAGGCTGTGTACAAATATTGGGAAGCCCGTCAATACTTAACGTATAAGCACTTGCAGTACCCGATGCTGCGCTGTTAGGGTTAGCCGACCAAACAACAAATACTGCAGTTGCAGCATTTGCAAGGTTAAAAGAAAAAGTGATTCCTACAGGTGCTGCAGGAGTACCGGTACTTGAATAATGATCAGCTATGTAATTTGTAGCCAACGAAAGCGGGTTAAAAGTCCCAAGCCACGCACCGGCCTGTATGTTTGCATTGGTAAGATCTGTTGTGGTCAGATTTACCACAACGCATGCTGTGCCACCGGTTGTGTTGGTAAATGTGTACGTGTCATAAAAATACAACCCGGCTGATGGCTGAACGCCCGGAAAAGGTTGCGGTGTAGCACAGGTGCCGGCGGCGGTACCAGGTCTAACCAACCTGTTAGGCATTGTTAGATCGCCGGCAAGAAGTGACCCCGGGAAAAGACAGGCAACCGTTGGGTTGTTAGGGGTTGGAGCCGGCTTACCTTGTAACGATTGAAGATAAGCTTTGCGTGCCTCAGGGCGATCAGACTGTTGTTTAGACTGATCTGCTTTTTCCGAAGCGACAGCTTTTTCGGGTAATGCAGCCACCATTTTTTGTATTGCGGGTACTTCAGATGGCTGAAAGTTCTTCGTACCTTTTGTAATCGTCAGGGCGCTGCTTTGCGCATAAGTGCCCTGAAACAAAAAGCTCAAAACAATGATCGTAAGAATCGTTTTGAGCTGCAATACCTTAAAGTGTTTTAAAGTAGTTTTTTTGTGCATAGTGATTAATTTAGTTTGGTAATTACTGATTATACAAATCCAGAAGGAAAAAATAAGCAGTTATTAAATAAATGAGAAACCTAAAGATAGCAACTTTAACTTAATATTAAATATTTTTAAACAATTTTTTTTACCTCCGGCAGCAGTTGAAAATTGCAGGGGGATGAAGCCGGTTTTATCAATCTTATTAAGCCTTTCGGGGGTATACAGAATTAATTTTTGTTCAATAAAAAAGCACCCTGCAAGGGGTGCCTTTTTTATAAAATAAAGGGTTTATAAAATGATTAAAAACCTTATTTAGTTTTGTCTTTTTGCTTTATTTGGATGCTCTGCTTTGCTTGCTTCAACAATTTTTGCAACTTTAGCCTCTTTTACTGCCCTGTCTTCTTTTACCATTTCAGCATCGGTTTTTTCTTTTGCAGCAAATTTAGCCGTTGGCGCAGCAGCTGGTGCAGTAGTTGCAGTAGCAGTTGTCAGCGTAGCTCCATTGGTATTTTGTTTGGCTGTCCCTTTTTTTGCTTTTGCAGCTTCACTAGTTTGAGCAGAAGCAACAGCACTAACCCCGATCATGATCATTGACGCAAGTAATAACTTTTTCATGTGTTTGTTTTTAGATTTAATGTATTAAAAGTTCTCTAAGCTGATTAAAAGTTGTGTTTTGGTATACCACATTTTTAAAGGCATGTCAAATATACTTTTTTTTATCAAAAAACTACTAAACGGCATTTTTATTTTCCCAAAACTTAGCAAAGCCCTTGCGGCCGGTTTCTATATAGCACTTACAGGTTTTTCAGCAACCCGTCATTAAAATCATACAAGGAAGATATTTTCAGGTCTGCTGCTTCCCATACCGGTTTATTCTGATCTGCAGGGGCAGGGATCATGACGCACTTCATTTTGGCAGCTTTTGCTGCTATCATGCCGTTATACGAATCTTCAAAACATATGCATTGACCTGGTGGAACCTTCAACTTTTCAGCACAATTCAAATATACTTCGGGGTGGGGTTTTCCATAAGCCAGTTCATTGGCTGAAGAAATGGCCCGTAAATAAGGACGCAACTCCAGCAGGTCTATAATTACATTGATGAGGTCCGGGGGAGAAGAAGTTGCGAGCCCGATATTGAAATTTCGCTTTACAAAAAAATCAAAAATGTAGGGTACGCCCGGCAAGGCCTCGCCCTTTTGTTTTACCAGCCCGATCACCGTTTTAATAATTCTTTTTTCAGCTTCTGCGATCCGCACCGGAGGTATTTTAAAATGCGTGAACCAAAATTCCAAAAATTCTTTGGTACGCAACCCTGTTGTTTTTGCATATTCCGTTGCTGTAAGTTGTATTCCATAATTGCGAAATGTATCATTAGCTGCTTCATTCCACAGGGGCTCAGAGTCAATAAGCAAACCATCCATATCAAAAATTACCGTGTTCAGTGCCATGCGTGCAAATATATCGACTTCGTATTGTACTCCCGGCAACGGTTATTTTAATGGCTGTAATTATTTTATTGAACAATATTGATAAAGAGATTATATAAATTGCAGCAAAGATTTTATAAAAAACAGATAAATGAGCAAGTGGCTTACCAGCATTAAGAGATCCCGGTTCGTAAAAGGAATGGTCTATACAGTTATTGGTGCTATATCTTATCCCGGCCTTACTTTATTGAACAAATTACAAATTAAGGGGATGGAAAATCTGCACCCGCTTCCCAAAAAAAATGTGTTGTTTGTAAGTAATCATCAAACTTATTTTGCGGAGGTCATTGCCTTCCTGCATATTTTTTGTGCGGTGAGCTGGCGAAAAAAAAATAAGCTGGGTGTTCCCTATTATTTGCTGTGGCCCTTTACCCGTGTTCAGTTCGTATCTGCAGAAGAGACCATGAAAAAGAATTTGATCAGCAAACTGTTCGCACTCGCCGGCTCTATAATGGTGAAGCGTGTTTGGGTGAACGATGGTAAAGAAGTAAGAAAAGGTCTTGATCCCAGTGATACAAGAAAGATATCAAGGGCATTGGAAAATAACTGGGTGATCACTTTTCCGCAAGGCACTACAACAGCCTTTGCCCCCGGGCGCAAAGGTACCGCATTCATCATCAAGCATTATAAGCCGATAGTTATACCGGTAGTGATAGATGGTTTCAGTAAAGCATTTGATAAGAAAGGAATAAAGCTTAAAAAGAAAGGTACCATACTAAGCATAACTTTTAAGGAACCCATGCACATCAACCACGAGGACAGCGTTGAGCTTATCCTCGAAAATGTAATGGAAGCCATTGAGCAAACTAAAAAAAATATGCCGCCGGTTAATCCTTTATGAATAAAGCCTTCAATTCCTCTGCATCCTGTGCTTTCATTTTACCACCCAGCACAAGGCGTAACTGCCTTCTTCTTAAGGCACCGTCAAATAATTTTTTTTCATCCGTAGTTTCCGGTACCAGTTGATTTACCGGTCGTGGTTTGCCGGTAGGGTCCAATGCAACAAAAGTGTAGTATGCTTCATTGCTTTTATATTTGTATTGTTGTATGGCATCTTCTCCCCATACATTCAAATGAACTTCCATGCTGCTGTTAAAAGCCCTGGTGACACTGGCTTCAATGTGTACCACGTTGCCTATCTTAATAGGATTCTCGAATGATATATTATCAACCGAAGCTGTAACCACGGGGGCACCGCAATGTTTCATCGCCGCTAAAGCAGCAGCAATATCCATCCAGTACATTAATCTTCCTCCCATCAGGTTACCGAAATTATTGGTGTCATTGGGCAATACCAGTTCTGTCATAACCACCAACGATTCACTTGCTTTTTTCTCCATGTTTTTTTTGCAAAGATAAGAACCCGTCATTAACCCTATTCCCGATTTATTTGGTAGTTCGTTTTCGTTTTGGGAATTTCGGTGATTGAATTGCTATTTATGAACGAACCCCGGATTATTTCTTTTGATAATACAGAATGTGCTTTTGCTGCTAAAAACGACGCACAATTAAAAAAAGCTAATTTCCTTTTTGCCATGATGGGCAAACCCTGGTTGGTAAAAGCCGGCTTAAAACTTACCCCGCTTGCTATAAAATGGCATGTCCCGTTTACAAAAATACTTATACGCAAAACGATCTTCCAGCAGTTCGTAGGAGGTGAGACGCTGGAAGAAACAGCAAAAGTGGCTGATAAGCTGGAAGAATATAATGTGAAAGTGATCCTCGATTATGGCGTAGAAGGTAAGGAAGGTGAACAGAATTTCATACACGCCAGGGATGAGTTCAGGAAAGTGATCGCCTATGCAGCTACGCAGGCGAACATACCTTTTATGAGTGTTAAGGTAACAGGCTTTGCGAGGTTCTTTTTGCTGGAAAAGATACACGGGGTTATGAACAGTACACCGGGAACCTTAATGAAAAGATACCTCAGGTCAATAGGATTATTATCAATAGAAGAAAGAGATGAATGGCATAAGGTAAGGCTCCGCATGCAGCAGTTGTGTGAAGATGCCAATAAAAAAAATGTTGGTGTTTTGATTGACGCAGAGGAAAGCTGGATCCAGGATCCTGTGGATGCGCTGACCATTTTAATGATGGATATATTTAACAGGCAAAAAGCAGTTGTATATAATACCATTCAATTATACCGCCATGACCGATTACATTTCCTCAAGGATTCTTATGCAGCGGCTGCTGAAAGGAATTTTATTTTGGGCGCCAAACTGGTAAGGGGTGCTTACATGGAAAAAGAAAGGGCCCGTGCCGCTGCAATGAATTACACTTCTCCTATCCAGCCCGACAAAGAAACCTGTGATAAAGATTATAATGCAGCCGTTGAATATTGTATAGATCATTTGGATAGGATCGCTGTTATTGTTGCTTCACACAATGAGTACAGCAATTTATATACTACACAGCTGCTGGATAAAAAAGGTTTATCCCATGATCACCCCCACGTTCACTTCTCACAGCTATATGGCATGAGTGATAACATCACGTTCAATCTTGCAAAATCCGGATGTTCCGTGAGCAAGTATTTACCTTTTGGCCCCATCAAAGATGTTATTCCATATTTAATGCGCCGTGCACAGGAGAACAGCTCTGTCTCCGGTCAAACCGGGCGGGAGCTGGTATTAATAAAAAAAGAAATGCAACGCCGTAAGGTGTAAATGCGTGTTTTCCCTATATCAAAACAGTGGAAACGGGCGTTAGTGTATAAGATAATAAATTATCCTTGAATGATATATCAATGCCAGCAAGCCTACGTTTAATATTACCCTTTCTGCTGTACTTTATTCCTTCCGTTACAAATGCCCAGGTAAGGAGTCTGCCCGCTGTTAAAATAGATCAGCCCTTAAAGATCGATGGTGACCTGGATGATGAGGCCTGGAATAATATAGAAGAAACAGGCGATTTCATTACTGCAAGTCCCGTTTTTGGTAAAATTTCTTCGCAAAATACAGCCGTAAAGATCGCTTATGATAATTCGGCTGTTTATATAGGTGCTTACATGTATGATGATCCGCGGAATATCCGCAAACAGGTCACGGCAAGGGACGTGATTGATCGCCAGGACCTGGATTATTTCGTTGTTGGATTCGATACTTACCATGACCGGCAGAATGCATTTGTTTTCCGGGTAACCGCTGCAGGTGTACAGGGAGATGCGAAGGAATCAAATGGCGGCGCTGTATTCGACCAAACCTGGGATGCAGTATGGGAAAGCAAGATCAGTATTAAGAACGATGGCTGGGTTGCTGAAATAAAAATACCTTTTAGTGCAATACGCTTTTCAAAAAATGCAGAACAGAACTGGGGTTTGAATTTTGCACGTTTCATCCGTAAAATAAATGAGAACAGTATCTGGAACCCCGTGAATCCAAATATCAGTGGTGATGTAAATCAATGGGGCAACTGGACCGGCATAAAGAATATCACACCTCCATTAAGGCTTTCCTTTTTGCCTTACCTGTCCGGTGGTGTAAGGATTTCACCAACAGCAAAAGGAGAAGTAACCGAGTTCCTTAAAAGCGGCGGTATGGATGTAAAATACGGTATCAATGAAAGTTTTACCCTTGACATGACCCTGATACCCGATTTTGCCCAGGTACAAAGCGATAATGTTTACCTGAACCTTTCTCCTTTTGAAGTAAAGTTTGATGATTACCGGCCTTTCTTCACAGAGGGAACCGAACTGTTCAATAAATCCGGCCTGTTTTATTCCCGAAGGATCGGCGCTGCGCCTGCTCTTTCATCACATGTGTTAAATACCTATGGTAATAACCCGGATTATAAAATACTTAAAAACCCGGGTATAACCAGGCTGTACAATGCAACCAAGTTTTCGGGCCGGACAAAAAGTAACCTGGGTATCGGTATCTTGAATGCCGTTTCCGCCCCCATGTATGCAAAGATCCAGAACCTGGTAAGGGGAGCAGATTCAACTATTTTAACCGACCCGCTTACAAATTATAATATTGTTGTTTTTGACCAGGCGCTAAAGAACCGTTCTTCGGTAAGTTTTACAAATACCAATGTTTTAAGAAGGGGCAATACACGCAATGCAAATGTGAGCAGTATCGACCTTTCCATTTTTGATAAAAAGAATAACCACAATTTTTCGTTCACCGGTAAATACAGCACGATCTGGGGGAAGCAGGAAAATAAAAATGGCTTTACCACAGTTGCAGGTTTTGGTAAGGTGAGTGGTGTTATTCAATACCGGTTAACAGCAGGCGTGGAAAGTGACAGGTATGACCCCAATGACCTGGGGTATATACAAAATAATAATTCAGTCGACCTGAGTGGAAGCATAAGTTATATCATGAACAAACCTACCCGGCGTTTTCTTAATCATAATTTCAGGTTAAGTTTTGTAAACTCCTATTTATACAAACCTTTTGAATGGTCAAGCTTCCAGGTGAATGCGAGTGCATTCTATTTGTTAAAAAATTTCTGGGATGTCTCTTTTTCTTTTCAAAGCAGCCCTACCTGGAACAAGGATTATTTTATTCATACCAATGCCTATACGGGCTATTTTCTGCGAAGGGTTCCTTATTATCTTCTTTCAACAAATG
>DATHEH010000465.1:0-3632 GCA_035318685.1 Ferruginibacter sp. | reverse complement strand
CTCCCCGTAACTACCGGGAAGAATAAGAAACTTACAAAATGGAATTGACGAAAAATTTTGAGCCCAAAGCCGTAGAAGAAAAATGGTATAAACATTGGCTGAGCCAGCGGTATTTTAGCAGTAAACCCGATGGCCGCCCTCCTTTTACCATAGTGATCCCCCCACCCAATGTGACCGGCGTATTACACATGGGCCATACCCTTAATGAGACGGTTCAGGATATTTTGGTTCGTAAGGCGAGAATGAGCGGCTTTAATGCCTGCTGGGTACCCGGCAGCGACCATGCTTCTATTGCCACCGAGGCAAAAGTGGTGGGTATGCTAAAAGAAAAGGGCATTGATAAGAACAGTTTGTCAAGGGAAGAATTTTTAAAATATGCTTTTGAGTGGAAGGAGAAATACGGCAATATCATTTACAACCAGATCGAAAGGCTGGGTTGCAGTGTTGATTGGGACAGGACAACCTTTACCATGGACGATCATTATTACAAAGCAGTAATAAAAGTTTTTATCGACCTCTATAATAAAGGCCTCATTTACCGTGGCGCCAGGATGATCAACTGGGATCCTGCCGCAAAGACAGCATTGAGCGACGAGGAAGTTGAGTATAAAGAGTTACAGGGAAAGCTTTATTATCTCTCCTATAAATTGGAAGATAAGGATGGCAATGCTGTTCATCCACGTGCCGGGGATGTGGGCATCATCATTGCCACGCAACGCCCCGAAACCATCATGGGAGATACTGCCATTTGCGTCAATCCAAATGATGAACGTTATGAACATTTGAATGGATACCATGCCTATGTTCCTTTGATCAACCGCCGCATCCCCATAATTTTTGATGAGTATGTTGATCCTGCATTTGGAACCGGCGCATTAAAAGTTACACCGGCGCACGACATCAATGATTATAATTTAGGATTAAAGCATAACCTGGAAGTAGTTGATACCATCAATGAAGACGGTACGATGAGCGCTGCTGCACAGATCTATATTGGTGAAGATCGTTTTACAGCCAGGAAAAAGATCATTAAAGAACTGCAGGAAAAAGGCTACCTCCTGAAAGAAGAAGAATATACAACAAGGCTGGGCTATAGCCAGAGAAGCGGTGCTGTTGTGGAACCAAGAATAAGTACGCAATGGTTCGTTAGAATGAAGGCACTGGCAGAACCCGCTTTAAAAGCGGTTCTTAACGGCGATATAAAAATCCACCCGGGGGATAAATTCTTAGCCACTTATAAATACTGGCTGGAAAATGTAAAGGACTGGTGTATCAGCCGGCAGCTTTGGTGGGGGCAGCAGATACCGGCATGGTATGACGCGGAAGGACGGATGGTTGTTGCAGAAACGGAAGAGAAGGCAAAGGAAATATTCAATGCACAATATTCAACTAACAATGTTCAATTAACGCAGGATGCCGACGTCCTGGACACCTGGTTCTCTTCCTGGCTATGGCCGATGGAAGTTTTTAAAGGAATTACTGAACCCGGAAATGAAGAAGCAAAATATTATTATCCCGGTTCTGTTTTGGTAACCGGACAGGATATCATTTTCTTTTGGGTGGCACGCATGGTGATGGCGGGAATGGAATATGAAAAACAGATCCCTTTCAAAGATGTATACTTTACAGGAATGGTAAGGGATAAGCAGGGAAGAAAGATGAGTAAGAGCCTGGGCAATTCTCCCGACCTGTTAGACCTGATAGATAAATATGGGGCCGATGCAGTTCGTTTTGGCATCATGATCTCCTCTCCCGCCGGCAATGACCTGCTATTTGATGAATCATCGCTGGAACAGGGAAGAAATTTCAATAACAAGATCTGGAATGCCTTGAAGCTTTTGAAAATGTGGGAAGCAAAACAATCAACAGGTGACAACGGCCAGGCAGCAGAAAATAATTTTGCGCTTGAATGGTTTGAGAACAGGTTGAGCAAAGTAAAAGCTGATGTAGACGCTTTGATGAAACAGTTCAGGCTCAGTGAAGCATTAAAAACAATTTACTCCTTAATATGGGATGACTTTTGCAGCTGGTACCTGGAATGGGTCAAACCCGGCTTTGAACAACCCATTGAAGCATTGGTTTATAAGAGGACCGTTGCTTATTTTGAAGAGTTGATGCAATTGCTGCATCCTTATATGCCTTTTGTAACGGAAGAGGTATACCATCTTCTCAATACGCAAACAGGTGACCTGTGTGTAAAACAATTTGAATTAGCAAAAAATGTAAGCCAGGAAATTTTAACGCAGGGGGAATTATTGAAACAGGTAATTACCAACATTCGCGATGGAAGAAATAAGAACCAGCTAAAACCAAAGGATTCTATCAAACTGCACATTCAAACTGCTTCGGCAAAAGATTATACATCCATTGAAAGCATTTTGCAAAAACAGGTGAATGCTGAAACGATAGCTTTTACCGGTGAAGCTATGGCCAACACGATCGTGGTTGCAGTAGAAAAAGATAAATTCTATATGGAAACGGGAAAAGAACTGGATGCAGCAACGCTTAAAGATGACCTCTTAAAAGACCTTGGGCACCAGAAGAATTTCCTGCAGTCGGTAGAAAAGAAACTGAGCAACGAGCGCTTTGTACAAAATGCTAAGCCAGAAGTGCTTGCATTGGAACAAAAAAAGAAAGCAGATGCCGAGGCAAGAATAAGGACCATTGAAGAGAGCCTGTCAACGATTAGTTAAATGTAAACACACATACTAATTGTGGCGTAATTTCGTTGTAACCTAATCAAAACACAAACCATGGCCCCGGTTGTAAGATTCTTATTGTTACTTCCTTTTTTATTCATATTGACAACTGTTCAGGCCCAAAGGCCTAAAACACCGGTTGCTAAGGCTCCTGTCATGCAAAAATACAAGCCGCCAAAGCTGACTTCCACTCTTGGTATACGTTCAGATTCTGCCAGCGTCTTTGTAGAAGAAGCAGTTCAACTGGTAAAGTTGCCATTGAAAATTACCGATGATAAAAAAAATTCTTATTCCATATCATCATACCAGGTGATGTATAAAAGAAAGGCCGTTACCGAAAATGAAGAGACCGGTAAAGTAACACCTATAATGAGTAACGTTGCAGACCTTTTCCGTGAGACCCCACTTCCTGAGCTTTGGAAAAGGATACTTACAGAACAGTTAAGGCCCGGTGAAGAAATATTTTTCTTCGACATCATTGCCAAAGATGCACAGGGCAGGTTAATGTTTGCTCCCGACCTGAAAATAAAAATCAAATAACCCGATGATCACTGTCAGTAAAGTTGGTACCGAAAGTATCCTTACCATAAAAGCCCTTGCTGAAAATATCTGGAAAATTGCCTACGCCGCTATCCTCTCTCCTGAACAAATGAACTATATGCTGGATCTTTTTTACAGCGAAGCCGCATTACAAAAACAAATTAATGAGGGTCACCAGTTCATCCTGGCTAAAGAAAATGCACTGCTTAAAGAATTAAATACCTATACGGAATATAGCGGCGCTGTTGGTTTTGCATCTTATTCTGTAAAAGATACAAAGCCAGGCAATGTTTCCCCTAACGTGTACCGCCTCCATAAGCTCTACATCGATCCCACACAGCAAGGCAAGGGCATTGGAAAACTATTGGTTGGTTTTATCATTAATGATATCAG
>DATHEH010000464.1:0-7322 GCA_035318685.1 Ferruginibacter sp. | reverse complement strand
TTCGTGCTTAATTTTTCCAGCAGTGCTAAAACATTTTTTGGGCCGATGAGCGCAGCCCATTCAAACGGGCCATAGGGATAATTGGTGCCAAGCTTCATCGCTGTATCAATTTCTTTTTTACTGCTTACTTCATCACCTGTTGCAAAATAAGCTTCATTAATGATCATGGCAATTATTCTTGCAGCGATGAGGCCCGGCTCATCCGGAACCGGAATAATTTTTTTGTTCATCCTTTCAAAAATGCTTGTGATATGCGTATCAACCGAACCAGCAACTTCCCAGGCAGGCCTTTGCAAAAAACCGGGCCATGCATTGATACGTAAAACATTAATCGGGGCATCCAGTTCTTTTAAAGTTTGCGTAACAGAATTTATAAAGATCGGTTTTGCAAGTGATGTAGCTTCCGGTAAAAGTATGTTGCCGGTTAAACTAAAAAAAGCACGTGCATCATTATGTTGTTTAAACTCTTTGCAATCTTTAACCCTGTGCCATGCGGTTTTAGAAGCACCATTACCCAGTGCTGCCCATTGTTCATCTGTTGCCACTACGACTATCTTCATAAATATTTTTTACAAAAATAGGTGGTTGAGAAAAGATATATTTGCATTTCTATAAATAAACTACCAGATGAAAAAAATAATCAACACGCCAAACGCTCCTGCTCCAATTGGTCCTTATAACCAGGCTGTCCTGAGCGGGGATATGCTGTTTATTTCAGGACAAATAGCATTGGTACCCGGCACTTCGGACCTGGCAAATGCTGACATAGATATTGAAACAAACCAGGTAATGAAAAACCTCAAAGCAATATTGAATGAAGCGGGGCTGGATTTTGAGAACGTGCTGAAAACAACCATCTTTTTAAGTGATATGGAATTGTTTGGTAAAGTGAATGCGGTTTATGGCAGTTATTTTACTTCAGATTATCCTGCCAGGGAAACAGTAGCTGTTAAAGGGCTTCCTAAAAATGTTAATGTAGAGATCAGTATGATCGCCTCAAAATGAGCTTAAAAAATGAGCACGGACAGAACAGTCATTATTACTGCAAAGGTTCATCCTTCATTTACGGAGGCCCTGCAGAACAAAGGATATACGGTCATGTATCTTCCGCAGGTTTGTTATGATGAATTGCCGGGGATCATAGCAAGGGCAGAAGGAATAATTGTAACGACAAGAATAACCATTGACAAACAATTGCTGGATAAAGCGATTAGTTTAAAATGGATAGGAAGGATGGGTAGCGGCATGGAATTGATCGACGTGGCTTATGCGGAAAGTAAAGGAATAAAATGCGTAAGCAGCCCCGAAGGGAACCGTAATTCAGTAGCTGAACACACTTTGGGTATGTTACTGAACCTGATGCACAGGATAAGCAGCAGCTTCGGGGAAATAAAAGAAGGCAAATGGATACGTGAAGAGAACCGTGGTATTGAATTGACCAATAAAACAGTTGGTATCATAGGCTATGGCAACACGGGCAGTTCTTTTGCCAGGCTGCTTTCTTCTTTCAATGTAACCGTGCTGGCATATGATAAATACAGGTTTGATTTTGGCGGCAGTTATATCAAGGAAGCCAATATGGAACAGATCTGCCGCTATGCAGATATAGTAAGTTTTCATTTGCCATTCACGCATGAAACAAAGCATATGGCCAATGAAGCTTTTTTTTCGGCCCTGCAGCAAAAGCCATATATCATTAATACATCACGTGGTGCTGTAGTAAAAACACCTGTGTTAATACATGCTTTGCGACAAAATATTATCTCCGGGGCAGCGTTAGATGTACTGGAAAATGAGAAAATGGATAGTTTTTCGCAAAAAGAAAAAGACGAGATGAACTTCCTTGCCAGCCAGCCCAATGTGTTACTTACACCGCATATTGCAGGCTATTCCGCAGAGGCCTTTTACAAGATGGGGACAGTCATCATTGAAAAGCTGGGAATATAAAAAATTTACTACTTTTGTAATACATGCAACGCTTTAGGCAATCTGAGGCGTTGTATTTTTTTTCTGTTCTTTAAAAAGGAATTTTATGAATGACACTAATTATGTAACCGAGGAAACCTTTGAAAAACTAAAGGGAGAATTGCAGCACCTCAAGGGAGTGGAGCGGCCTGCAGCCAGCCATGCCATTGCCGAAGCCCGTGAAAAAGGTGACCTGAAGGAGAATGCAGAATATGATGCAGCTAAAGAAGCACAGGGAATGCTGGAGGCCAAGATCAAATACCTGGAAGGCGTGATAGCCAATGCCCGTATACTTGATGAAAAGAATATCGATACGAGCAAAGTATCCATACTTACCAAAGTGACCCTCACCAACCTGGGCACAAAAAAGAAAGTGACCTACAAAATTGTTTCAGAAAATGAAGCAGACCTCAAGCAGGGAAAGATCTCCGTAACGTCACCCATAGGCCATAGCCTGCTGGGAAAAGTGATCGGGGATATAGTAGATGTACAGGTACCGGCAGGAGTACTTAAATTCCAGGTGGAGAACATCGAACTGTAATTTTAAAAAAAGATGATTTAACCCATCCCAACCGGCGGATGGGTTTTTTTGTGTTGTATCTTTAGCAAAACAATTTTTATGAGTGTTTTTACAAAGATCATTGCCGGGGTAATACCTTCGTATAAGGTAGCCGAAAGCGAAAAATTCATTGCATTCCTGGATATCGAACCCCTGGTAAAAGGCCATGTATTGGTTGTTCCTAAAATTGAGGTGAACAAGATCTTTGATGTGCCCGATGATTACCTGGCAGAAATGCTGGTGTTTGCAAAGCCGATTGCGCATGCTATCGAAAAAGCTTTTGACTGTAAAAGGTGCGGCATTAGTGTGATAGGCCTGGAGGTACCGCATGCGCACATGCACCTGGTACCCATTAACTCCGCAAATGATTTGAATTTTACAAGGGCAAAACTGGATCCTTCAGAGGAAGAACTTCGATCCGTGCAGGAAAAGATACTGGCTAAACTTTAGTGTTTAACTTACCTGTAACCTAAAACCAACGCCATGAATAGTTTCGAGAAGGATATTGGGGTCGGCCTTAAAATGCTTGCGCAGTTTTGTAATGAATACATCCATGCTCCTGCCTAAAAAATAATCATCCTTTCCCCACACATTCAATAACACTTCCTCGCGCTTCAAAACCTTGTTCACGTGTTGGGCAAAGAACCTGAGCAGGTCCGATTCTTTTTGTGTTAATGAAACGATCCCTGTTGGCGTGTGGATCTTTAGTTCATTAAAAACGAATCGCAGTTTACCCAGCTGGTATACTTCAACAGTATCTGCCTGTAATTTTTTGGTACGCCTTAAAAACACATCCATGCGCATGATGAGTTCTTCAATGCTGAATGGCTTTGTTATATAATCATCGGCGCCGGATTGAAATCCCTTTAGCTTGTCTTCCTGCATGCTCTTTGCCGTAATAAAAATTATCGGAACCACGTCTGTTTGCTGGCGGATCTTTTTCGCCAGGGAAAAACCGTCACGCAACGGCATGTTTATATCCAGCAGGCATATGTCGAAATCTTTCTTTTGAAATTGCTGCCAGGCAGCTTCCCCGTCAGGGCAATGCGTTACTTCATACCCGATGTCCTGGAGTGTATCCTTAATTACAAAGCCCAGGGAAATGTCATCCTCGGCCAGTAATACTTTTGCTTTAGACATGATGAGTATTTTAGGTTCTGGGTATTTTTATAGTAAACGTACTTCCTTTCGCCGGTTCACTTTCCACTTCAATTTTTCCATTGTGTGTATCTACCACTTTTTTCACAAAATTCAAGCCAAGCCCAAACCCTTTGCTGGTATGCAACTCTCCTTCTGTTATCCGGTAAAAGCGCTCAAATATTTTTTTCTGGTGCGCTTTAGCTATTCCAATGCCATTGTCTTTTACGGAAATGCTGAAATCATTGCTATCTAAGTTTGTTGTTATTTCGATCTCGGGTGTTGCGGAATATTTAATGGCATTTTCGATGAGGTTGATAAAGCATAACCTTAAATATGACTTGTCTGCTTTAATGATGCTGCCCTGTTCTGCAAACCTTGTTTTTATCACCGCATTTTTTTGTTCTATCAAAGGATGCAGGTCATTGATGGCTTCCTGTATCAATGTATTGGCGGCAAAGCTTTCCTTTTCCAGTGGCAGTGAACTGCGGTCTGTATAGGCAATTTCCAACAGGCGCTGAACCTGTGCCTGCAGGTGTGAAGTTTGTTCATTGATGATGCCGGCATAATTCTTTAACCGGTCAGGCCGCTCAACAATATTATTTTGCTGCAGTACATCCGCGGCTATTTTAATCACCGCCAGCGGGGTTTTAAATTCATGGGTGAAATTATTGACGAAATCTTTTTGCGTTTCGTTAAAGAATTTTTGCCGGTACAGGTAAAAGATACTGGCGCCAAACCCGATCAAAACCAACAGCAACAAGCCGCTGGAAGCTATCCAGAAGATCATTTGTTTAATGATATATTGGCCGCGATGCGGAAAGAAAAGGAGAATATAAGAATAGTCTTTTTGTATTAAGGGTAATTCTTTTTCATTGGCCGAAGCGTGATAAGCATCCGGCAGGTCAATGTATTTTTCGATAATGAATTTATTCTGTTCCGCATTGTAAATACCAGCCCGGCAATCTGTGTACACATCAAAATCGGTGAATTCTTCCTGCAGGTTCAGCCAAAGGCTGTCGAGGTTGGGGCTGCAATCTATCTTGAATAAATAGAGGTCAGGTTTGGGGTTCACAATTTCTTTTTGTGCATTATCAGATACGTCATTCACCAGTTCCATGTCGGTATAAAGCCCACGTATGCTTTTTGAAACATTGATATTGAATTGCTTCTCTTCGTACAAATATACCTTTTGCAGCCACACCAGCTGGATGGCAATTATTATGGTGATCAAAACCGTACTGGTTAAGATCACTACCCGCAATGTTCTTGAACGAATGACCATTTTAGCTTAAATGTTGCAAAGGTTTATGAAATGAAAAAATATACGTGTTAACAACAGGTTAAGTAAATCTTCCCGCTTTTTTATTTTTTTACTTTACCCGGGTTCTTTGCAATAAAATCTTTCCAGCCATTTGCCTTGTTTCCTGCTGCAGGCAAAGCGGTGTGCTGTTGAAAATGATGACATACGGCTACTGCCAAAGCATCGGTAGCATCAAAATGTTTGGGGTCTTCTGTAAAAACAAGGATCTGCTGCAACATTTTCATTACCTGTTCCTTTCCGGCATTGCCATTACCCGTAATGGATTGTTTTATTTTCTTGGGTGAATATTCCGTAACATCCAGTCCATGCCGCATTGCTGCGGCAATGGCTACGCCCTGTGCCCTTCCCAGCTTTAACATGCTTTGTACGTTCTTCCCGAAAAAAGGCGCTTCAATGGCAAAAGAATCCGGCTGGTATTTTGTTATAAGCCCACTTACAGTATTAAATATGAGTTGTAATTTTTTATACCCGTCTTTAACTTTGCCCGGTTGCAATACACCCATTTCAAGTAAGGAGATCTTATTCCCTTCCACTTTTACCAAACCATAGCCCATGATTATTGTTCCGGGGTCAATACCTAAAATGATGCTCGTTTTTTTTTGCAAATCAGTTATAATTTTTTCAGCCCGATAATTGAAGTAACATTGCGTATTGAACAAAAGTATCAAAATATTCCTCAAATGGTTTGTTGCTCCCATTTTGGCGGCCTGGTTATTTTATTCCTTATACCAGCATGTAAAACACCAGCCCGATTTTGATACTTCATTTGCCCTGATAAGGTCTGCGCCTTATGGTAAAGACGCATGGAAGTTCTGGTTTGTCATTGCGCTCGTATTTGTGAACTGGGGACTGGAGGCAAGAAAGTGGCAGTTGCTGATGAATGCCATTCAGCCCATGCGTTTCATTACCGCTTTTAAATCTGTACTCTGTGGGGTAACCATGTCGTTAAACCTGCCCAACCGAATTGGTGAATATGCAGGAAGAATACTTTTTGTAAATGAAGGTAACCGCATAAAGGCAATACCATTATCCATTGCAGGCGGTATGGCACAACTGATCATTACGATGAGCATGGGTTGCCTTGGACTTACGTGGCTGCTCTTCAAAGAAAATTCACCCACCCTCATGGCAGGACTTTCTTTTTTTTGGTTAAGGATCTTTCTGTTTGGAAGTATTTTTACCACAACCGCATTCCTGTTCTTCTTTTTTAAATTAAGCTGGCTCACCCGTTTGATAGAAAAATTACCTTATGCAGACCGGTTTTCAAAATACATTAACGTATTGGAAACATTTGATGCGAAAGTTTTGTTAAGACTGCTTTCTTTATCACTGCTGCGGTACCTGGTCTTCATTTTACAGTACATCTTTATGCTGCAGTTAATGCAGGTAGAACAAAATATGTGGTCGGGTTTTTGGTTGATAACTGTAATGTTCTGGATACTGGCGATCATCCCTTCTTTTGCAGTTGCAGAACTGGGAATAAAAGGAACCGTGGCAAAAACATTATTTTCCTATACCAATAATATAATAGGGATATTGGCAGTAACCTTTGGGATCTGGTTCATTAACCTTTTTATACCTGCATTGATAGGGAGTTTATTAATTTTGGGAATCAAAATAAAGAAAGACAAATGATGCAATTCGCTAAGTTGGGTTTAATGGTTTTTGGCCTCTGTTGTTTAAGTTTCACATCAAATAATGAAGGGCTTTGCGGGTATAGGAATACGGCTTTCAAGGCGGATGAAATAGTGAATATGAAAGTATTTTACAGCACACTGGGCATGTATATAGGTGCAGGCGAAGCTAAATTTACAACATCACTGGAGCGGTTCAACGGTAAAATGGTCTACCACCTTATAGGAGACGGTAAAACCTATTCAGCCTTTGATAATTTTTTTAAAGTGAGGGATCGTTATGAAAGCTTTATTGACACAGCCACATTGCTGCCTTACCGTTTTATACGAAATGTAAATGAAGGCGGCTACAAAAAATATGATAATGTCAGCTTTAACCAGACTACCAATACAGCAGTAAGTGCCAGTGGTGTTTATAAGATCAATGACTGTATGCAGGATGTGGTAAGCATGGTCTATTATGCACGCAACATAAATTTTGATAAGTATAAGCCGGGCGACAAAATACCTTTTGACATGTTCCTGGATGATGAAGTGTACCACCTGTACATCCGCTACATGGGAAAAGAGAAGATCAAAACAAGGTATGGGCGTTTCAATGCCATTAAAATTAAACCGCTGCTGATCAAAGGAACCATTTTTGAAGGTGGTGAAAAAATGAATGCCTGGCTGAGCGATGATCCCAATCATTTATTACTAAGGG
>DATHEH010000463.1:0-4748 GCA_035318685.1 Ferruginibacter sp. | reverse complement strand
CGATTATACCAATATTGATTCCGTGACGATGTTTGAAGGAACACACCCGGCCGTTATGCAGGACCTGGTAAAAAAAGAAGATTGGGGATTTAATATGGATATCCGGGAAAAGAATTTTAAGAATATAAAACACAGGGTATTATATTTTTTATCTACCAGGTTTGGATGGCGGCCGTTCGAGTATAGTAATTATAAACGTATTTAAGCAATTATGGAACATTACAACATGAACCTCACACTTAAAGTGTGGAGACAGAAGAACAGCCGTGCAAACGGAAATTTTGATACCTACCAGGTAAAGGATATTTCATCCGAGATGTCTTTTTTAGAAATGTTTGATGTGTTGAACGAGCAGCTCATAACCGCAGGTAAAGACCCCATAGCTTTTGACCACGATTGCAGGGAAGGTATTTGTGGCGCCTGTAGTATGTATATAAATGGCAGGGCACATGGTCCGTGGTTAAATAATACAACCTGTCAATTGCACATGCGTGCATTTAAAGATGGCGATACCGTTGTTGTGGAGCCATGGCGCAGTAAGGCTTTCCCGGTTATTAAAGATCTGATGGTAGATCGCGATGCATTTGACAGGATCATACAGGCAGGGGGGTTCATCTCTGTCAATACGGGTAATGCGGTTGATGCCAATGCTATTCCGATTGATAAAAAAGATGCGGATAAGGCCTTTGATGCAGCGGCTTGCATTGGTTGCGGCGCCTGCGTTGCGGCCTGCAAGAACAGCAGCGCCATGTTATTCGTAAGCGCTAAGGTCTCACAACTGGCACTATTACCACAGGGTGAACCCGAAAGGGAATCAAGGGTGTTGAATATGGTTGCGCAAATGGACAAAGAAGGCTTTGGCAATTGTACCAATACTTATGCCTGCGAAGCGCAATGCCCAAAAGGTATATCTGTTTCAAATATCGCCAGGATGAACCGGGAATATTTAAAGGCAGGTTTGAGTACAGAAGATTAGTTAATCCTGTCGTACCACTACCTTCTCGTAAACATATTCATCCTTCAGCTTCAGTTGAACAAAATAAATTCCCTTTTGCATGCGGGGGATCGGTACGCTGATGGTACCCGAAAGGTTACCCAGCTTAGTTTGAAAAATATGCTTTCCTTCTGCAGAGAAAAAGGTCACCTGCTCCACCGGTTTTGCTGAAACAATTTTCAAAACATTTCCGGTTACCAGTGTCGGGTAAACTTTCACATCGGTCCTTTCTTTACTGTCAACCCATACCAGGTGCGAATGGGTATAGTTACCGTTCTTCTCTACCGTTTTCAGCCTGTAATACATTTTGTTGAAGGTACCTGCAGGGTGTTGAAAGCTGTAGTTATTTTCTGAACTTGAGTTCAATGCATTTACTTTCCCGGTATAGGTATAATCCCTGCCATTAGTGCTGTACTCGATCTCGTAATGGGAAAGATCCATCTCGTTTGTTGTTTTCCACTTCAGTTCATTATAAGCAGTAAATGCTTTTGCGGTGAATTGCAATAGGGTAAGCGGCAGGTAAGGTGTACTCGACTCGATCCTGTAAAGGGTGCCGTTTATGCTGACCGCATATAAAGCACCATTACTCTCTGCCTCACCAAAACCAACTATATTAAACGGAATAGCGGTTTGGATGGAAGAAATAGAGCCGCCCGTACCATTCGGTTTAACCACCCAGGCGTTGTTAAATACATAATCGACGCAAATATACCAGCCCTTCAAAACATTATAGGGACCACGGTAAACATAGCCGCCGGTGATGGCATGACCGAGAGGACGGTCATAATCAAATATTGGAAAAAAATAGTCTGTAGATGGGCCACAGCCTGTGAGTATATTAGAAGAAAGTCCTTCCCAGCATCTCCATCCATAGTTGAGCCCTGCCGATGTTGCCAAAGGAGTATAATTTACTTCTTCTTTTTGGTCCTGTCCCACATCCGCTATCCAGATATCACCATTTAGCCTGTCAAAACTCCAGCGAAAGGGGTTGCGTAAACCCATGTTATATATTTCTTCCCTTACTCCGGGAACGCCAACATAAGGATTATCCGCGGGAATGGTATAATAAGGAGGTGTCAAAAAATCATCAACATTTATGCGGATCATCTTGCCGAGTAAACTGTTCCCGTTTTGGGCGTTATTTGGCGGATCATCGCCGCCACCTCCGTCACCCGTGCCCAGGTATAAATTACCATCAGGGCCAAAATTCAATTTGCCGCCGTTGTGATTGGAATTGGTAGGGTGCGGGATGGTCATGATAACAGTTCCCGTAGTCTGATCTACTAAACTAGGATTTGCAGCATATGTTTGAAAACGTGTTATCCTTAGGTTTCCCGCAGTATTTGTATAGTAAACAAAAAGATAACGGTTGTTTTCAAAGTCCGGGTGAAAAGCTATGCTGAGTAAACCGTTTTCCCCGACGTTATCGGTACTGTCCGTCATGTCCAAAAAAATCCCCGGTTGTAAAGTGCCTGAAGGCAGGGTAACTATTTTGACCTGTCCTCCTAACTCGGCAATAAAAAGCCTGTTGGTACCGTCACCGGCATTTACCACATCAGCGGGTGCATTAAGCCCTGTTTGAACAACAGGAACAAAGACCAGCGTGGGTGTTTGCGCAAAGCTGTAAAGGCTGATAAAAAACAGTACTGCTGTAATTATAAAGTACTGTACTAAAGTTTTTTTTGCTGCAGTTAATGTTATCATGTGAAAATTTATCAGGATGGGGTTGTTTAATACCTTGTCACAAATTCAATGCCAAAGGATTTTTTATAATATAAAGGGTTGTTTGTTTTGCTGATGTCAAAGCCTTTTGCTGCATAATGATATGCGGCCGTTTCGTTATCCCGAAGATAAGTTTTTAAACAAAATAAACAGCATGTCCACGCAATAATAATATACCCGCCTGCGTCATAAAATGCCGGGTATCACTTGTTTTAGCTGCCTTGTACAATTATTACTAATTTTAGCCTTACTAATCCAAAACGGTTGAAGACAAAAAGGATATATTTATTCCTGCTTTTTATTTTGCTGGAGCAACTGGTTTATGCACAGGTACCCACACTTTCCAACCTGCATAAAAGATATATTCGTACAACCACCCCAACTGTGAAGCTCGATTCCATGAGTATAGTACCCGGTTCGGTAAGTATTGAAGGGATTTTTCCTTACTCTTATAGGGTTGACGAGGTAAATGCAACCATTACCTGGATCGGTAAACCGGCAACAGATTCTGTGCTGGTCACTTACCGGGTATTCCCTTATAAATTAAATGCCGTGGTAAGGCATTTCAGCTTTGACAGTATCCGTAATAATTTTATCAGTAATAATCCTTTCACCATCAGAAGCGGCACTAAGCAAAATAATCCCTTGATAGATTTCGGGAATATAAAATCGGAGGGAAGTTTTGGCCGGGGCATTTCATTTGGCAACAGCCAGGATGCGGTAGTAAGCTCAAGCCTTAACCTGCAATTGAATGGTTTTATCGGCGACAGCCTGGAATTGACAGCTGCCATCACCGATAATAATATTCCCGTTCAGCCGGATGGGAATACACAGGACCTTCGTGACTTTGACCGTATCTACCTGCAGGTGAAGAAAAAGGGATGGCAGGCAAATTTTGGTGATATCGATATACGGCAAAGCAAGAATTATTTTCTCAACTTCTATAAACGCTTACAGGGCGTTTCTTTTATTACCGACAACAAGATCAGTAAGAACATTTCCAATTCCTTATTGCTGAGTGGTGCCATTGCAAAAGGAAAATTCACCCGTAATATTTTAGAACCCTTTGAGGGGAACCAGGGGCCATACCGCTTAAGAAGCGCCAACGGTGAATTATATTTTGTGGTGCTGGCCGGCACAGAAAGGGTTTTTATGGATGGGGAATTACTGCAACGCGGCGAAGACCAGGATTATATCATCAACTACAATACAGCCGAACTGACCTTTACACAAAAGCGCCTTGTTACCAAGGACAAAAGGATACAGGTGGAATTTGAATATGCCGACAGGAACTTTTTAAATTCACAAATATATGGAAGCGATGAAGTGAATTTCAGCAACAAACTTTTTTTGAACATTGGCGTGTATAACAATTCCGATGCAAAGAATTCTTCCATCAACCAGGTGCTGGATACCAAACAGAAACAGTTCCTCGCAGATCTTGGCGATGGTATCGATACCGCTTATTATGTGAATGCAGTAAGGGATACGCTTTCGCCGGGCAAGATATTATACAAAAAGACAGATACGCTGTACAATACCAGTGTGCACGATTCCATTTTTGTTTTTTCCGCTGATCCGAATGACATATTGTACAACCTTAGTTTTACTTACCTGGGCCCGGGTAAAGGTAATTACACACCCTTACAGAATGCGACGAACGGGAAAGTGTTTGGATGGGTTCAGCCAGATATAAATAATGTGAAGCAGAGTGACTGGGCGCCTGTCGTTTTGCTGATCACGCCAAAGAAACAGCAAATGATAACGGTTGGTGCTGAATATCTTTTTTCTCCCCGTACAAAGCTTAAGGCAGAAGTAGCCATGAGCAGGTATGACATCAACCTTTTTTCAGCAAAGGATAAAGCCAATGACAACGGGTATGCTGCAAAACTCCAATTCCAGAATACGGATACCAAGCTTTACCTTTTTAGAAAAGCCCTGCTGATGCAAACCAACATTGGCTACGAGTTTGTGCAAAGCCGTTTTAAACCGATCGAGCGCTTAAGGAATATTGAATTCCTGCGTGACTGGA
>DATHEH010000462.1:0-2185 GCA_035318685.1 Ferruginibacter sp. | reverse complement strand
CCCAGTCGCTAAAATACTTTGTAACAACATTTAATTTTTTTGCTGGTTTATTCAAAGTCGTTTTGTTCATCGCCTGCCATGCACCGGCATCATCCTGGTATGCAATGGTGAGCACCTCGGGAGCTGCGCCGGTGATTTCAGCGTCATCATAATTAAAACTGATGGTAACCGGCACATTGAATTTTGTTCCGTGTGGTGTTAACCTGTAGGTCTTGCCCATTTCAACACCGGTGGCATTGGTTATTGGCTGAATGCCGATAGTTGTATTGGCGGCAAGTGCATTCGCTGGTATGTTAACGCTAACCCTGCCATCGGCACTGGTAATGCTACCACCCGCTGCAGCATTGATGAGTTTTGAAACAGCAGCCCCTGAAGCTGTACCTGCAGCAGTAACCAATGGTTTCGCCGATGGCTGCACTATTTCATCAACAGACGATTTTTTGCAGGAAAAAAATAATACTGTACCTGTTATGGCCAGTAAGGAGAATATTCTTTTCATTTTAAGTATTTTAAAGTTTATAAAAGTTTGCGACGCAAGGATAGATAGTAAGTAACAGCAGGAAAAGCATAAGCGGTATCAATTGTGCTATGTGGCTGATGAACTGTGGTTTTTGTTTTCTTACCGGTTCCCATTTGACGTGAGCTCAGACGAATCATATAGAAGAAAAACTACTAATTTCTCTTTTAAGAACTAAATGCAATTATGCTGGTTGGTTTTACGTTAGCATCCGACCCTTAAAACCCTGAGATGAAAAACTATTTCCTGCTTATTATTTCCTTATTCTTATTCAGCTGTAAAAAATCAACCCCGGCCAGTGAGCCTGTTCCCGTTTACCAACCCGTAAGCAATCCTGCATATGTGCAGTTCACGATCAGTGCAGGTGGTCATTATTGTGATAAAAATGCCCTGACACCTGTATCAATAAGTGAAATGAATTTCAAAGTAAGATTTGACAGCTCTGCCATTTATCAAACAACGGATCCTCAAAACCAGTACGACATCAATAAACTTTATGGTTTTTCCGAAGGCCATGATCATCACCAGAACAGTGCAAGGATCGGCTGGTCGTGGAACGATACGGCTTTACGTTTGTATGCCTATACTTATAAAAATGGCTTAAGGGATTCAAAAGAAATAACAATGGTAAGCATTGGCGCCGATATCAACTGCGGAATAAAAGTTTCGGGCAATGCATACATTTTTAAAGCAGGCAATACTACTGTAACCATGCCAAGAGCATTCAATGATCCTCTTGCCAATGGCTATAAGCTGTATCCCTATTTCGGTGGTGATGAAGTAGCGCCTGCAGATATCCGGATCCTTATACAGGAACTTCCATAAACGGTAAGATTAATTTTCTTTATACAAATGACGTTTTGCCAATAAGGACTATATTTTTGACGGGCAGTAATACAACGAAAAAAATATTGATACACTAAGATATCAACTGCTGCGAAATATCTTTAAAAGACCCCCGGAATTAACGGGGGTCTTTTATTTTTTCCCGTGCCTCGTCCTGAAATAAGCTGATACAGGAAACGGAATTCACAAAATCAAAACAACTCATTCCCTTTAATCTTCAATTCATACAAGTGCAGCTGAATTTCTAAACTTACCTGTGGCATCTTTGGAAGCAAATAATTTTTTAAAAAGTAAAAAAATGTTATGAATAAGATCAGCTATTTAGTCGTCCTCATCATGTTGCTTTCTGCCTGCAAAAAAGATAAAGGCCCACAACCCACAATACCTTTGCCACACCCTCTTATGCAATACAGCAACCTGCATAATGAAAGCATCCTTTTCGGACAACAAAGAGCAATCGACATTAATAATGACGGAAGTGTTGATTTCGTATTCAGAACACAGTTGGTTGGCGATCCTGTTTTCAAGCTGGACCGTAAACAATTTCATCTTGCCTCAAAAGTAGAGGCTTATTTGCTGCATGATCCCAGTGACCAAACACCAGTATTGAACAAGGGTGACCAGGTTTCAATCATGCACAATGGTCATCAATGGTTTCATATTGCAGACATAATTGTTGCGGAAAAGATCATCCCGCTTAACGGTGCTTCTTTTTGGCGGGGAAGATGGCAGGATGCCGTTTATAAATATCTTGCTGTACAGGTGAAGAAGAACGGAAATGTCTATAACGGCTGGATCGAACTTAGTTTTGATTCGGTTTTG
>DATHEH010000461.1:0-15433 GCA_035318685.1 Ferruginibacter sp. | reverse complement strand
GAAGTGAGTAATGAACTGATCGAAGAACTTAAAACTGAAAAGTCAAAACCAAAAACTGAAAGAGACGACAAACTTGAAGACGAACTATTAAATGATATTGCTCAGAACCTTGAAAAAATAAACCACCATGGCAAGCGTGCTGATGCTATTGTAAAAGGAATGCTCCAACACAGCCGCAGCAGCAGCGGGCAAAAAGAACCAACCGATATCAATGCATTGGCAGATGAATATTTAAGACTGGCTTACCATGGACTTCGTGCAAAGGATAAATCCTTCAATGCAACATTGAAAACAGATTACGATGAAAGTATTGGCAAGATCAATATCGTCCCGCAGGATATGGGAAGGGTGATATTGAATTTAATTACGAATGCATTTTATGCAGTAAATACCCCCCGGCCCCCTAAAGGGGGAGTTGTGCACGACCCGACTGTTTCAGTTACAACAAAAAGATCAGGAGATAGAGTTTTCATTAGTGTAAAAGATAATGGACCCGGCATTCCACCAGCTATAGTGGATAAAATATTTCAACCCTTCTTTACCACCAAGCCAACAGGTGAGGGGACTGGATTGGGGTTATCATTGAGTTATGATATCGTTAAGGCGCATGGCGGGGACTTAAAAGTAGAAACGAAAGAGGGAGAAGGCTCAACATTTATCATTCAATTACCAATTAGTTAAAAAACAGGATGAAAATATTTTTTAAAATAGTGTTATTGCTGCTATTACCTGCTTTGGCAAACGCACAGTTAAGCAATGTAGATAGCCTGAGAACAGCTTTTAACAATGCGCCGGATGGGCCTTTGCGGTTTAAAGCAGCGAGCAGGGTTTACTTCTATTACCAGGAATTAAACAGGGATTCCGCCCTTTTCTATACTGAGCAGCAGTTATTAATTGCAAAGCGCAAGGATAATAAAATTGCTGAAGGGGTTGCCCTGGTCAATAAAAGTTATCAATTAATGGGATTGGGAAAATATCCTGATGCACTCAGGTGTCTTCAACAGGCTTTCGTAATTGCTGAAGATGTTGAAACTGAAAAGGAAAAGCCATGGGATTATTTTCTTACAGCATTTGAGGGCAATAGCAGGCTTTTGCTGCTTTCTTACACACATCACATGTATGCGCTCCTTATGCTTCAAACAGACAACCTGGAGCAACAGATCATTCATTTCAAAATAGCATTGAGAATTGGCAAAGAGATCAATTATTCGCCCCGTATCCAGCTTGCCAATTTAAACCTGGGACAAAGTTATTTAGACGCAAACAAACCCGATTCAGCACTTTATTATGAAAAAGAGGCTGAGCGGTCAGCCCTGGAATCTAATAAAAATACATCTGTGCTTGCCAGGACATACCTTGGAACTGTTGAGATGCATTTGGGAGATATTTACAAAGCGCTTGGAGATCATGCTATGTCATTAGCCTATTATTATAAAAGCCTGCAGACAACCAGCGAAAATAATAACCGTATCAGTTTCACCAGGGTTTGTTCAAGACTAAGCAGGTATCATCTTGAAAAAGGAGATAAGGATTCATCGCTTTATTATTCGCTGAAGATAATGGAAATTTCAAAGACGCTTGGAAAAGTTGCAGGCCGTGAAGTGAACCTGGGCAATGCCTATGAAAATGTTTACCTGAGTTACAAATTGAATCATCAATTTGACAGCGCCTTCAAATACATGGAACTGGCTCTCATAACCAAAGACAGTTTGGCAAGGGTAAGGATCAGGAACCTGGCAGAATTTCAAAATCTTACTTTCAACGAACAGTTTCGCATACAAAACCTGGCAAAGGAAAAGCGGCTTTATCAAAGCAGGGTAAGGGTTTATATGCTCCTGGCAGGCCTGGGGATATTGTTATTGATCGGGCTGATCCTTTTCCGTAACAACCGCCAGAAACAAAAGACCAACAAAGTGCTGGAGAAAACATTGACTGACCTGAGATCCACCCAAACCCAACTCATCCAATCAGAAAAAATGGCTTCACTTGGTGAGCTCACCGCAGGCATTGCCCATGAGATACAAAACCCGCTGAATTTCGTAAATAATTTTTCGGAGGTAAGCAGTGAGTTGGTCGAAGAGATGAATACAGAACTCGACAAAGGAGATATCGATGAAGCAAAAGCGATCGCCTCAGATGTAAAACAAAATCTCGAAAAAATAAATCACCACGGTAAGCGTGCAGATGCTATTGTAAAAGGCATGTTACAACACAGCCGGGCAAGTTCAGGACAAAAAGAACCAACAGATATTAATGCGCTGACAGATGAATATTTAAGATTGGCCTATCATGGTTTGAGGGCGAAGGACAAATCTTTTAATGCAACGTTGAAGACTGATTACGATGAAAGTATTGGCAACATCAATATCATTCCGCAGGATATTGGAAGGGTGATATTGAATTTAATTACGAATGCTTTTTATGTGGTTGATGAAAAAAAGAGATCCGGAATTGAAAATTATGAACCTACTGTTTTTGTAAGGACAAAGAAGGTTAATGGCAAAGTAGAAGTAAAAGTAAAGGACAACGGCAACGGCATTCCACCAAAAGTACTGGAAAAAATATTTCAACCCTTCTTCACCACTAAACCCACCGGGCAGGGAACAGGGCTGGGATTATCGTTAAGCTATGATATTGTAAAAGCTCATGGCGGTGAGTTGAAAGTGGAAACGAAAGAGGGTGAAGGAAGTAGGTTTATTATTCAACTGCCGGTTGCCTGACATGGTTATACCTATAATGTAAATCTGGGTAAATGAAAAAATGGATCCTTTTTATCTGGCTGATCAATTGCAGCTTTTTTTTACAGGCGCAGCATCAGGGCCTGGGTGCCGTATACAGTACGACTCCCGAGGATGTACGCAAGATCGATAGTTTACGCCAGGCGTTGATTCATGCAGAGAAGGATTCCGGAAGGGTGGATCTGTTGATCACCATGGCATGGCTCTATATATTTCAACAAAAAAAAGACTCCGCTGCCTGGATGGCGCAGGATGCGATGGACTTGTCCCAAAAATTAAACTATTTAAGAGGGCAATTTGGCGCACGCACGCACTTGGCAAATTTATCCATAGATGCAGGCAATTTTACGAAAGCCCTTGAACTGGCTTTAACAAACCTGAGGGTAGCCGAACAGTATAATGATACCCTGAGGGTGTTTTTCACGAACCGGCTTTTTTGTTTTATTTACGCCGAGTCTCACGATTACTCAAAGGCATTAACTTATGCACGAAAAAACCGGCAGCTTGTGCATTCTGGTTTTTTTAAAAATGAAAAAGATATTGCGTATTACAGGCAGATCGGGTATGTAAATTTTTTAGCCTCAGCTTTTGAAAACCTGGGGCAATTAGATTCTGCACTTTATTACCGCCAACTTTCCTATAAGTCGGCTCTTTCTTTAAAAAATAATCAGAACCTTGCTGTTTCAACCGGTGGACTCGCAGGCACATTAGCAAAAGTTGGACGCTATAAAGAAGCATTTCCATTTTTTATTGAGGCTATAACTTATGCAAGATCCTCAGGTCGTGCAGATATCATTGCAGAATGCTATTTAGACCTGGGGAAATTATATCATCAAAATAAACAAATAGATTCCTCCTTCTCTTATGGCAGGCTTGCATTTTATGCCTTTAAGAAGCTTAAGCTGCCCGCAGGTGAAATGAAAGCAGCCTCTTTTTTAAGTGATCTCCATGCAGAAAAAAAACAACCGGATAGTGCATATAAATACCTTTCAATAGCGAGCGCATTTAAAGACAGTTTGTTCAACCAGGAGAAATTACGGCAGGTACAGAGCATCAGTTTTGATGAATCGCTTCGGCAAAAACAGATCCAGGATGCCAAAATGGAGGCACAGCGGGAATATGAAACAAAAGTAAAATTCTATAGCCTCGCAATAGGAATAACAATTCTGTTACTGATCGCCTTTATTCTTTATCACAACAATCGACAAAAGCAAACTGCTAATATTTTACTTACCCAACAAAAAGAAAAGGTGGAAAGTACTTTATCAGAACTGAAAGCAACACAATCGCAGTTGATCCAATCTGAAAAGATGGCCTCACTCGGTGAACTCACTGCAGGTATTGCCCATGAAATTCAAAACCCGTTGAATTTCGTTAATAATTTTTCCGAGGTGAACAAAGAATTACTGGCAGAAATGAATGATGAAATTCAGAAGGGCAATTATGATGAAGTGAAATCACTTGCGAAGGATGTTACAGAGAACGAAGAAAAAATAAATTTCCATGGTAAGCGTGCCGATTCTATTGTAAAAGGAATGTTACAGCACAGCCGTAACAGCAGTGGTCAGAAAGAATCAACAGATATTAATAACCTTGCTGATGAATGCCTGCGCCTGAGCTTTCATGGTATGCGGGCAAAGGACAAAACCTTCAATGCAAAAACAGAAACCAGGTTTGATAACAGCCTTTCAAAGATCAATATCGTTTCGCAGGATATCGGGAGGGTCTTGCTGAACCTCTTCACCAATTCCTTCTATTCTGTATTGCAAAAAAGAAAACAGGCCGGGGATAATTATGAGCCTGTTGTTGCTGTCAGTACAGAAAGAACAACCGATACGGTCAGGATCATTGTAAAGGATAACGGTATGGGCATTTCGCAAAAGGTTTTGGAAAAGGTGTTCCAGCCATTCTTTACTACCAAGCCTGCCGGCGAAGGAACGGGCCTGGGTTTGAGCATGAGTTATGATATCATTACCAAGGGACATGGGGGAGAATTGAAAGTGAAGACCAAAGAAGGAGAATACGCGGAGTTCATTATTATTTTACCAATTGTCTGAACTATGGTTTTCATGATTTTATTTGTAGGAACAGGTTAGGCATTGATCACGGCAATCATTGAATCAAATAAATCACAGTTCAGACAGTATAAAACTTAAATTACAAACATGAAAATTTTAGTCGTTGACGATGAAAGGGATGTGCAGGCTTTATTTGAGCAGCGCTTCCGCCGCGAGATCAAAAGCGGGGAAGTACAATTCGCCTTTGCTTATTCGGGAGAAGAAGCATTAGACTATATGAGAACACATGACCACGAAGCGGTGCTCATACTTTCCGATATCAATATGCCGGGCATGAGCGGACTGCAGTTACTACAGCACATCAAGGAAAAATATGAAACGCCACCACCCGTAGTTATGATGATCACCGCGTATGGTGACCAGGAGAATTATAACCAGGCGATGAAACTGGGAGCAGATGATTTCCTGACCAAGCCGGTTGACTTTGTAACTTTAAAAGAAAAACTTAAAATAATAACAGCATGACAAAGATCCTGGTAGCAGATGATGAAGCAGACCTGGAAACGCTTATCCGTCAAAAGTTCCGGCAGAAGATAAGGGAGCAGCACTATGAATTCGTGTTTGCCATCAATGGCAATGATGCCCTGGAGAAGATGCACCTGCATCCCGACATTTCCATTGTGCTCAGTGACATCAATATGCCCGAAATGGACGGACTTACCTTACTTACGAGGCTGAGTGATGAAGCACCCCTCACCAAAACGGTGATGGTATCTGCTTATGGCGACATGGATAATATCCGCACAGCCATGAACCGGGGTGCATTCGACTTTGTAACAAAGCCGGTGAATTTCGAAGACCTGGAGATAACGATGGAAAAGACCATAAAACACGTGAACCAGGTGAAGGAAACACTTAAGGCGATCAAGGAAAATAATATCCTGAAAATGTACGTGGACGAGAACGTGCTCAACTTCATGGGCAGCCGCGAATATGAGCATTCACTCACTGCCAACGAAACCATTGAAGCATCAGTAGCATTCATAGACATCTGCAGCTTTACATCCATCAGCGAAAAAGAAGCACCGGATACCGTGGTGCAATTGCTGAATAAATATTTCGACGTGATGGTAAAAGCGATCATCGCACAGAATGGATTAGTGGATAAGTTCATCGGCGATTGCGTGATGGCCGTTTTTAAAGGCGATTACCACCTCGACAGGGCTATCGATGCATGCCTTGCCATACGTAATAAAGTAAAAGCCCTGCCTGGCAACAATGATTTTTCGCCTAAGGTTTCCATCGGCATCAACAGCGGCGAGATGATCAGCGGCAATATTGGTTCGGCTACATTAAAAAGACTTGACTATACCGTGATCGGGGATGCCGTGAATACGGCGCAACGCCTGCAATCGTTGGCAGGAGAGAACCAGGTGCTGATCAGCGAATCTTCTTACCAAAAAGTAAAAGGCTCGTTCAATTGCCGCCAGGTAGGAGAAGCGGGTTTAAAGAATAAGGAACTGGCAGTGATGGTTTACGAGGTGATGGATTGATAGTGTAAAAATAAGCGCAGCGCTCTGTGTCCTCTGTGAAAAAACTCTCCGCTTCATTCAAAAACAGAACTGCCGGAATTACCGGCAGTTCTTTATAAAAATAGAGGATCAATATCTCTTAACTACATTATAATAGAAGATCGTTGGTGGCCCTTCAACGCCGCCCTTTTCCATTCTTTCTTTCAACCCTGGTGATTTTCCAAAGTCCTCGGCCTTTTTCATGTCAGTTGCTACGCAAACCAGGCTCACCATATGGTTGTCATTTATTCTATGTCCAACGGCACGATCTATGAGACCCGCATCCATTCTCATTTGTTTATTATCGTCGAATGATTTTTTCCATATGTCCCAGTCTTTTACCTTGAAGTTGATCCTTACGCGGGGAGCGCTGGTAGTAGTGGTGTCAAGCATCGTGGTACTCAACATTTCACTGGTGGGCATACCCACAACGCCTGCCTTTTTCATGGCATTCTTCAGGTCAGGCGAAGCGCCAAAAGCTTTTGCCCTGGCCGTGTCGTCAACAAACATGGCAATGAACACCATATTTGAATCCTTTAAACCGCGGCCAACAATATAGTTGCGTAAACCGTTTGCCCTGCGTGCAGAGTCATGGCCTTCGTAAGCGGGCAGCCATTTGTCGAAATTGGCAACCTTGTGCATTACGGTCAGAATATTTACCGGGCCTGCGGGTGCGGTGTGTTGCGGTGTGTTTACCGCCGTGGTATCAGGCGCATCTTCTACTTTTTTTTCATCACCTGAATTGCAGGAGAACATAACAACCAGTGCAACAATAACTGCTGCTGAAAATCGGAATTGCTTCATCTTTGAGTGTTTTAATATGAATAAAAAAATATCAAAGGGAAACGGAAGCGATAGAGAACTGATGGGTTAAGGTTTAAAAATAAAATTTGCCAGGGAATAAAGCAAATATTTTTTTCACTAACAGGCATTTTGAATGGACAGATCATTTTGTAATAAGCATTGTTGTAATAAGCATTGTTGTAATAATTTTATCTATTACACTTAAAATTATTATAACAATTCGGAACATGGGGAATTGAAGTTACTTGCGTGTAAAAAGAAGAAATCTTTAAGTGCTTAAGTGCCAATAATATTCCGGCATGGAAAGTTAAAATAATGAGAGCTGCAAAATAAAAGGGAGAAGTGTTGTCGAATAAGCCTACCTTTTGCAGGTCAGTATTCAGAATTTTGGTGTTCCTTATTCAGAAACAGTGCTGTTGGCTTAGTCATGTTAGTTATTCTTCTCTTCTTCGCGATCCATTGGTATACCTCCCTTTTCATGCAAACCTTCCTCCAGCACCGATATGCGGCGCACGGGGCTTTTAGTATGAGTAAGTTTTGGGAAAGATTTTTTTATGTAGGTGCCTATATCACGCAGGGCTCATCCTACGTAAGCCCCAGGGCTTACGCAGTGATGCATCGCATGCACCATGCGTATACAGATACGGATAAGGACCCCCATTCACCCAAGTACGACAAGAACATTTTTGAGCTGATGTGGCGGGGCCGACAGGTATCAAAAGGCATTTATTTCGGAACCATTGATGTAGAACCCAGGTTCTTAAAGAATGTGCCTGACTGGCCATTGCTGGATAAGATAGCCAATTCCCTGGTATCGAGACTGGGATGGATAGCCATATATGTATCCATCTATGTAACTTATGCGCCTTCTGCCTGGTGGTATTTGTTATTACCCGTTCATATCATCATGCTGCCCATACAGGGTACCATCATCAACTGGTTTGCCCATAAATACGGCTCGGTCAATTTTAAAATGAAGAACACATCCACCAATTTATTTAAGCTCGACCTGCTGATGATGGGAGAGGGGTATCATAATAACCACCATAAAAATCCATCTGCCACCAATTTTGGTTTCCGCTGGTATGAGCTGGATCCTACTTACGGCATTATCCGCGTTTTAAATTATTTAAAGATCATACGTATTCATAAACTGGCAGCGATCCATGTTGCCCATGATCCGGAGAAGCTGCAAGGGGAGAAGACACAAGGGAGTAACGTATTACCTTAAAATACTTTTGCTTTTGTAAAAACTCTAGCATGCGGCAAAATTGTCCCCTTGAAGCTTGACGCTTGACGCTTGTAGCTTATTAGTATAATTCTTTCCCCAACTTATATGACAGCAGATTTTTATATGGGGAAGATTGACCCACAACGTGTTGAAATTTAATACTCACAACCGTTTGGTATGATAAATGATTATACCTATTTGGTTTTTCATAGGATATTGGATTAATAACGGGACTTGATTTCTATCTTGTCCCCTTTTTTATTTTATATTTATACTTCTCATTTATAAAGTTTATGCAAAAAGCTTTTTTTGTAGCATTCCTGGTTTGTATTAGTATATGGTCTTGCTCTGGCGAAAGCGAAAAGGAAAGGGAATTATTTAGAAAGATCGAGCCGGGTATGGAAGCCAGCAAGGTATACGAGATCCTGGGAAAGCCTGATACAATTATTCATCATTTCGACTCCTTAAGCACTGATGCTTACTTTTTCACAAAAAATAAAAGTGCAATGAGAGCGTCAATGCCGGTAGTGGTTTTTGATAGTTTGATGAGGGTGAGTTTTTCTACATATGATGGAGAATAGAGAATTACGGTCAGACCAGTATCTATGCTTACTTATTAACCTTTGCAGGTAACCAGTTCTTTACCTTTCTTTATCTTCTTTTTAGCCTCCTTAAGATAAAAATTATTCGTTCAATTGTGAAAGCATAGAAAACTGAATTTATAAGAAAACCCAAGAAGACCATGAGGATCGAACTGGTAAGAGATTCGTAAATATTGCTATCGTAGGGAAACAAATAATCCCATAAAATATGTCACTTACATAGAAAGGTTGAGGACCACTGTCAGAGGGTAAGGCTGATATGAAGGAAATACCACATAAACAAAAGATTATTACGGCAATGGAAATAATAGTTTTTAAATTTATGGAAGCTGTTTTTAATTGCATAGCCAATAGGTTGCGCCCAGGTCTTAAATAATTAATTTAAAAAAGTTAAGAGTACTGTTAATTTGATGTTATTCCTCCACGATCTCCCCGTAATCAATAACCAGTTCTTCCCCCCGCTTAATATCCTTTACGGCTTCAAAGAATTCGCCATCGTTAATGGAGATGATATTGCCATGGTCGGCATGGTTCAAAAAATATACAAGGTCCATTTTTTTAAAGCCGCAATCGGGTACAAAATAATGTTCCTCATCGTAGAGGCAATAGGTTTCTACCAGTGTTTTGGAATGTTCGGGTAATTTTTCTATTTCGGCTTTGGGTACGCTGATGTATTCTTCGTGGCTTTTTCTTGCTTTGGAGAACATGGACCGGCAGCCCTTTGGAATATCCTTTAGTGCAAACACGCCAATGCCCTGGATGGGAGAGGGCTTTATCATTACCCAGGTATTGGACTGCAGTTCACTCAGTAATTGTTCTTTTGTCATCATAACGATTCGCTTTGCTGTGCTGTATATCCTCTTACAATAAAATATTGTGCCATGCAGTAAGTAAGCATGATAAATACCCCGGCATATGCAAATGGCTGATAAAATTTATTTATGGCCAGTAAGGAATCCGACAATACAAATGCAGCGGCGCCACACAGGTAAAGAATGGCGGCTGCCCTGTTCAGCTTTAAAAAAATGCGCAGGCTGCAAAGCAACATGCTGCAGATAACGATCGCATAGATGATCACCGGTAATTTAAGCTCACCCAAATGCGGGAAGAGCAGCCATACCAGTCCAAAGCCATAAGCGACCACGACTAAGATCAATAAAGGCTGTTTTTTTAGCAGGGATGGCGCTGATGAACTTATGCGCAGGAAATAAATGATATAAAAAATGTGCGTGGTCAAAAAACACACCAGCCCGAAAATAAAGAAAAGCTCCTGCTTTGATTCGAACAATAAGAACATATCACCCAGCCATGAAAAGAACAAAGCGGCAAGCATAAGTCCTTTACCCTTTGAAACGCCTGTTGCTGTAGTGAGCAGTATCATCAGCACCGGAACTAAAAAGGGTTTGGCAACATAGTGTAATATGGAAATGTCTGCTGCTATTCCAATGATATCCACCGCAGCAATGATCCAGAAAATGATGGAGAGGGTTTGCGTTTTATTTTTCATGGATGCGGTGAAAACTATTTGAGTTCAATATAAGGGTTGCCGCCAAATAATTTTGTCCTGATCGAATCTTTTGTAACGGCAGTATCGGCAAGTGGCCTCGTAAAAGGCATCGCTACTTTATAAGTGATCGAATCGGCTGTATACATCAGTAATTTATGGCCATAGCTGGTAAGCCTGTTATATGCTTTTTCTGCAAGCTGGCGGGAAGGATAATTTTTGATAACCACTTTAAAAGAATAGTCGTCGCCGGGTGATACCGGTGCAGTAACTGTCGCAATAGAATCTGTTTTTTTTACAGTAGTGTCAGGCAAAACAGCAGTAGTTGTATCCTGTGTTATTACAGGAATATCAGCGATCTTTTCAGTGGTTTCTTTTTTCGGGGTTAAAAAATACCAGGCGGCAGCCGCAACCATCCCGATGCCTATGATGGCCACCACTATCCAGATCGCTTTTTTATTAACGGGTGATGCTTTTCTTTCGGAGGCAAAAGAGATGTCTGCGTCTTCTGATTTATCTTTTACGGTGGCGCTGGCTTCGGGCTTGGCGCTTACCACATTTCCCTGCGAGAACTGGTATTCGCCCAGTTGGTTCTTTTCCAGCAGCCCCAACCCTTCGATCATGAATGGTTTGCCGATATTTAAGAATTGTTTCCCCAATGCCAGGTAGGAATCCAGGTCGGCGGAAGCCAGGGGTTTTATTTTATGCGTTTGCTGAACGATAAAATTAATGAGTGCATCGTCTTCCGTTGCCCTTGAATTGTATTGAAAGGAAATGGCATTCTCGGGCATTACGGCATCTTTATCCGTTTCCATGGGCATTACAAAATCAGGGGAAAGCTTAAAGGTTCCCATTCCTTGGAGTGTAACTTCTTTGTTGTTGTAAAAATGCTGAACCAGCAGGTGTTCTATTTTCATTCACGAAAGTTGTTGTTAACAAACCTACAAGATATTCGTTACATAGCAAAACGCAGAGACCTCAAGGATCTTATATAGTTTTTCAGGCATAAGCTACAAGGAGAGAAGCCTCAAGGGGCAACTTATATTCGCATGCTTGTCCCTTATAGCTTGTAGCTTATAGTTCATGAAAAGCTACAAGGGGAGAAGCTACAAGAAGTAACTTTTATTTTGCATGTTTGTCCCTTGTGGCTTGAAGCTTGTAGCTCTTTTTGCCTTAATTTTGCGCTATGCTGTCTGAAAAAGAGAAAAAATTCCTGGTGTACTGGGAAAGAGAGCGGGAAAAACAAAATACGGTTACCGCTAAAATAATGAATGGCCTGCCCATGGCAGTTATATTCAGCCTGCCGATATTGCTGATCATCTTTGTCATTTACTTTTTTTTTCCTGACTGGTACACAAAGATATCCAATACGAGTACAGGGAGTTTTATTACAGTTATAATTGCGGTGATCGGGTGTATCCTGTTTTTTTCCTATTTCAGGATGCATTATAAATGGGAGATGAATGAACAAACGTACCATGAATTAAAAAGCAAAGAGAATAAAATCAATTAATTTACCGGGCAAAATAAAAACTAAAATATAATATCAATGAACAGAAAGATCTTATTTATTCTTGCATTGTCTGCAGCGCCCTTTATATTTGGTAGTTGTAACAAAGCTGATCCTTCCTATACGCAAAATAATTGCGTACCCAATAATACCGGCATACCTACAGCGGACGAGATAGCTTCCCTGCAGGCCTATTTGAGTTCAAATTCCATTACGGCAACGCTGGATTCCCGCGGATTTTTTTACCAGGTTATCAACCCAGGATCCGGGCCGACGCCAACACTTGCTTCTACCATCTCATTCAAATACGTGGGTACCCTGCAATCAGGTGTCGTATTTGATCAGGTTCAGGCTCCTGTTACGTATCCTTTGGCACAATTGATCAAAGGCTGGCAATATGGACTTCCTTTAATTCAAAAGGGAGGTACGATAAAACTATACCTGCCACCTACATTGGGTTATGGTTGCGGAAGTCCGGGAGGTATTCCGCCGGGATCTAACCTGATCTTTAACATCGAACTTACAGACGTAAACTAATAATTCTTGAGCCACGAAGCCATTTCGGTTTTTGATATGTTTAAAATAGGTGTGGGGCCTTCCAGCAGCCATACACTTGGCCCATGGCGTGCCGCACAAAGATTCACCCGTTCACTTGAACAGAAAGGTGTGCTTGATGATGTTAAAACGATAAGGGTTATACTTTATGGCTCATTGGCAAAGACGGGTATAGGACATGGGACCGATGTTGCCGTACAGTTGGGGTTGAGTGGCGATGATCCTGTGACCTTTGATGTGAATAACATCAACGCCAAGATGGATGACATTAAGCAGATGAAAAAGATATTGCTTACGGGCAAACACGAGATCGATTTTGATCCTGCAGAAGATATTGAATTCCTTTATGGCGAATCACTGCCATTTCATCCCAATGCATTAAGTTTTTTGGTTGAGCTGAATAATGGCGATAACTTATCAGAAACCTATTATTCAGTGGGCGGCGGATTCGTGGTAAAGGAGGGAGAGGATAACAATAACAGGTCTGAAGTAACACTTCCTTTCCCTGTAAATACAGCAAATGAACTATTGCACTGGTGCATGAAAACAGGTATGAACATCAGTGATGTGGTACTTGAAAATGAAGCCGCGTGGCGCAATGAAAAAGAAACTAAGGAAGGCGTATTGAATATTTGGCGGGTGATGAAGGAATGCATGTACAGGGGATGCCATACCGAAGGAATGCTGCCCGGTGGATTACAGGTGAAGCGACGCGGCGCAGGGTTAAATAAAAAACTGGTTAACGGAAGAACTTATAATGATTACGATAGCTGGCTTGCAACCATACAGCAGGGTGGTAATGATTTTAAATATATTTTGGATTGGGTGAGTTGTTTTGCCCTTGCGGTAAATGAAGAGAATGCCAGTTTTGGAAGGGTAGTAACTGCTCCCACCAATGGTGCCGCAGGTGTGATCCCCGCAGTATTGCAATATTATATCGCTTTTTGTGGCGGCAACAGCGAAGAAAAAATGATCCAGTTCTTATTGACCGCATCTGAAGTTGGGAGCATCTTTAAAAAAGGCGCTACCATATCGGCGGCAATGGGTGGGTGCCAGGCCGAGATCGGGGTAAGCAGTGCGATGGCTGCTGCAGCATTGACCGAATGCATGGGCGGTACACAACGCCAGGCACTAATGGCCGCAGAAATAGCAATGGAACATCACCTGGGTATGACCTGCGATCCGATCGGCGGATTGGTTCAGATACCTTGTATTGAAAGAAATACCATGGGCGCCATAAAAGCAATAACGGCCAGCCAGCTTGCATTGCAAAGTTCTCCCGATTATGCCAAAGTAAGTTTAGATGGTGTAATAAAGACCATGTGGGATACCGCACTGGACATGAACAGCAAGTATAAAGAAACTGCTGATGGGGGACTGGCGGTGAATGTGCCGTTGAGTTTGAGTGAATGCTAGTTAGGAGTTATAAGTTGTGAGTTATAAGTAATAAGTGAGAGCGTGATTTCACCGGAAGTCAAACTTATTACTTACCACTTAAAACTTACTACTTAGATACCGTATTTCCTCTTTATATCCCTGTCTGTTTCCCTTTCCTTGATGCTGTCTCTCTTATCATAATTCTTTTTGCCCTTACCCAAACCAATTTCCATTTTGAAATAACCCGATTCTGCAAGGAACATCCTTAAAGGAATTATGGAATATCCTTTCTCTTTGATCTTGCCTTCGAGTTTTTTTAATTCTCTCTTATTGAGTAAAAGCTTTCTTTCCTGCAATGGCTCATGGTTGCTGTGGGTGCCAAAAGCATATTCAGATATGTGCAGGCTTTTTACAAAAAGTTCACCGTCACTAAAAATACAATAGCTGTCATTGAAACTGGCTTTACCCGCACGCAGTGATTTTATTTCGGTACCGCTAAGCACAAGTCCAGCAATATAAGTCGCTTCAAAAAAATATTCATGATATGCCTTGCGGTTACTGATCTCCATATTTATAAAAATAAAATGCAGCAGGTATGTTATTCAACTGCTGCATAAAATTACACGTTAAAAAAGTTAACTTTTGAATAATACCAACAGGTTGCCTAATTTTTGTTTCAGGTCTTTACGGTGAACAATGAAATCGAGGAAACCATGTTCCAGTAAGAATTCGCTGCGCTGGAAACCTTCGGGCAGGTCTTTTTTGATGGTCTCTTTAATTACCCTGGGACCTGCAAAGCCAATGAGGGCAGCCGGTTCGGCGCAAATAACATCACCCAGCATGGCGAAGGAAGCTGTAGTGCCGCCAAAGGTAGGATCGGTACATAAAGAGATATAAGGGATCTTCGCGTCGCTGAGTTGTGATAATTTGCCGGAGGTCTTTGCAAGCTGCATCAAAGAAAATGCGCTTTCCATCATCCTGGCACCACCGCTTTTATTAATGATCATAAAAGGCACACGGTTCGCCATGCAATAATCGCATGCCCTGGATATTTTTTCTCCCATTACACTTCCCAAACTTCCGCCGATGAATTCAAAATCCATACAGGCGATCACGAGTTCATTTTCATTTATTTTCCCGTGCGCTACCGTGATGGAATCATGAATGTCTGTTTTGGCATAAGTTTCTTCCAAACGTTTGCCATAAGGTTTGAGGTCAACAAATTTTAAAAAATCCTTTGACCTGATGTTTGCAAAAAGTTCAGTGTATTCGTTGTTGTCAAATAAGATCTCGAAATACTCTTCGCTGCCGATACGGTGATGGTAATCACATTTGACGCATACGAATTTGCTTTCGTGTAATTCAGAAATGGTACAGGTATATTTACAGGAGGGGCATTTGGACCAAAGTCCTTCCGGGGCGTCCTTCTTATCTTTTGTAGAAGTAAGAATGCCCTTCTTCATCCGCTTGAACCAATTTGTTCTTGCTTCACCTGCCGGATCTTCTTCACCGGCGAGACTGGC
>DATHEH010000460.1:0-2986 GCA_035318685.1 Ferruginibacter sp. | reverse complement strand
GGCATACTATACGGTATACATTATGGCACCCATCCATTTGATGTGATTGGCTGGGATGGTTGTTGTTATCCCTATGCATTCAGTATTCATGATTTTGAGCCAATTACCGGAAGGGTGCACCAGCCGCCACCAATACACCAGACTTTTGAAACTGATGCATTTGTGGTTTGCTCTTTTGTTCCAAGGATGTATGACTACCACCCGGATGCAATTCCGGCACCTTATAATCACAGTAATATTGATAGCGATGAATTGCTGTACTATGTTGATGGTGATTTTATGAGCCGTAAACATGTTACCAGGGGAATGATTACCCTTCATCCTGCCGGCATCCCACACGGCCCGCATCCTGGGGCAGTAGAAAAAAGCATCGGGGCTAAAGAAACAAAAGAACTCGCAGTTATGGTAGATACCTTTCGGCCTCTTCAATTAACTAAAGCAGCCCTGGAAATAGAGAATGAAGGTTATGTAATGAGTTGGGCTGAATAGTTACATAAAACCACTGATGTTTTTTTAAAAAGAATTTGTTTTAAATTGTACACACAAAATCAATCAGCATGATAAAATTCCAGGAACTAAAAGTTGGTGACTATGTTATTGCCGATAATGACGGGGATGCGAAAAGGGGAGAAGTTACTAATCTCAATGGAGATGAAAAACAGGTTTGTGTGGATACGGGTGCGCAGGGCTTTTGGTATGAAACCGGTCAGTTAAAGCCAATACCGATAACCGAAGAGGAATTGGAAAGATTAAAATTCCATAAGCAGGTAAATGAAGATGGTACAATTAAATATATGAAGGGTGCCTTCAGAATTCTTATTTCTAAAGATCATGATTTTTCACGAATGGAAATCTGGTACCGGGACGAAGCAAGGCATATTATAACACCGATCAGCCTTCATAATCTACAGAATCATTTTTACGAGATGACCAAGGTTCATTTGAATGATGAATCGTTTGATTGACTTTTGCCAAATGACAGGTGACCATCATAACCTATCATCTAAATAAAAAAAGCTCCCGTTTTTAATGGGAGCTTTTTTATATTACTAGTAATGCAATTATTCTGTTCCTGGCTCTTCCGGCTTAGGATTCTCTGCTTTTGGTTTCTCTGCTTTCGGTTCTTTTACCTTAGCCGTTTTTGGTTCTTTTACTTTTTCAGCTTTTGGTTCTTTTTCTGCTTTTGGTTCTTTTTCTGCCTTTGAAGGAGCAATTGAAGCGGATGCTTCAGTATCTTCTGATATTGAGGCTTCCGGAGTTCCTGTTGGTTCTGTTTGTGGTACAGTTGCTTTTACTTCTTCAGTAGCAATAGCGGCTTTCGGCTCCTCCTGTTTTGCAGTTGCTTTTACTTCCGCAGGAACAACAGCAGCTTTCGGCTCTTCGTTCCTGGCTTCTTCAGCTGCATTATCCATCTTAGCTTTTAATCCCGCAAGAACACCCAGGTCACCAAGGGTTGTTTTTTCTACTTTGCCCTGGATAGATTTTACAGCCTTTTTAGTTGTTTCAGCATCTGCTCTTCTTTCTTTCATCATTACCTGCTTCTCTTCTTCTTTTTCCTGCTCCCACAAACGGGTATGGCTTAAAACGATCCTTTTATCACTGCGGTCAAATTCGATTACCATGAAGTTGGCGATCTCATCTGCCAAAATAGATTTACCATCTTCTTTCAGCAGGTGCCTGGCCGGTGCAAATCCTTCCAGGCCATATGGCAATTGAACAAGGGCTCCTTTATCATCTTTCCTGATAACCGTTCCTTCATGTACTGAACCCACACTAAATGTAGATTCAAGGCTGTTCCATGGATCTTCTTCTATTTGCTTATGTCCTAATTGTAATTTGCGCCCGTCCTTATCAATGCTTAAAATTAAAACCTCGATCTGGTTGCCCACTTTCGTATATTCATTAGGGTTATTAAAGCGTTTCAGCCAGCTTAGGTCGCTGATATGTATCATTCCTCCAATCCCCGTAGCCAGTTCAACAAATACACCGTATGGAGTAATATTCTTTACAGTACCCATGTGCTTGCTATGTTCCGGAAACCTGTTTTCAATTGTGCTCCATGGATCTGCTGTAAGCTGCTTGATAGAAAGGCTCATTTTGCGAGTATCCTTATCAAGTGTTACAACCTTAGCTTCGTATTCATCTCCAAGCTTAAAGAATTCCTTTGCATTGATAGGAGTATTCGCCCATGTGATCTCGCTTACATGCACCAATCCTTCCACACCCGGCATGATCTCAAGGAATGCTCCATAATCTTCAATATTGACTACTTTGCCTTTTACCACTTCACCTTCTTTAAGGTTTTCAGCCAAGGTATCCCATGGATGAGGGGTAAGCTGTTTTAATCCGAGGCTGATGCGTTTTTTATCATCATCAAAATCCAGGACTACCACGTTGAGTTTCTGATCGAGCTTCAATACTTCTGTCGGGTGGTTGATACGTCCCCATGAAATATCTGTTATGTAAAGTAAACCATCCAGCCCGCCCAGGTCGAGGAATGCTCCGAAATCAGTTATATTTTTGATAGTTCCTTCCAGCACCTGCCCTTTTTCAAGCTTACCAATGATCTCTGCCCTTTGTGCTTCAATATCACTTTCGATCAGCGCTTTGTGTGAAACCACGGCATTCTTAATGGCTTCATTTATTTTAACCACCTTAAATTCCATCGTCTTTCCTACAAACTGGTCATAATCAGTAACGGGCTTCACATCTATCTGAGAACCTGGCAAAAATGTTTCCATTCCAAATACATCAACGATCAGGCCCCCCTTGGTTTTGCTGGTAACAAGCCCCGTTACAATTTCACCCGTTTTATTCACTTCCACAATCCTTTCCCATGCCCTGGTAATGCGTGCAGATTTACGACTGAGGTTAAGGTTCCCTTCCCTGTCTTCCTTTTCTACAACCATTACTTCAATTATGTCTCCTACTTTTACTCCCCCGGGAATGTCCCTGAATTCATTTAATGAAATCAGGCCATCACTTT
>DATHEH010000459.1:0-4875 GCA_035318685.1 Ferruginibacter sp. | reverse complement strand
ATAAGGAGATGGAAATGCTCAATGCTCAATGCCTCATGTTCAATGATCAGTTATCATCCGTTCCTATAATTATTATCTGCGATGACAGTGATTTTGTAAGTGCCTCATTGAACAATTTTTTATGGGTGAGCTTTACCCGTTGCAACCCCTCGCATGATATCTATGGCATCGGCAGCTTTACAAAGAACAAACACTGGGGCTGCAATGGCCCCATGGTATTGGATGCAAGGATAAAACCGCAGCATGCGCCGGCACTTTTAAAAGATGAGGACACGGAGAAAAAGATCGACCGGTTATTTGAAAGGGGTGGGAGCCTTTATAATATCATCAAATGACGGCTTTAGGCGCTATGATCTTTTTATTATGATCTTCTGTGTGTATTCTTCCAGCACTTCATTGAAGAATTTTTTTGTTTCCAGGAATTTTGCAACCGGTATCTTATGTTCATCCAGGACCAGCTTCGCAGTGGTAATGATGGCTTTCTTTTTTTCATCATACCGGTAGCTCGTATTAAAGCTCCCGTATTCAAATTTTAAATTCTTTGCTTTGGGCAGTGTTTCAGGCACAAAGCCATTGGGCAAAATATAAGTGGTTGTATCCGTTTGGATCATCGGGTGCTCAAAGTAAAAATCCTGTGTCCTGTTCTCTGCTTTAGGTAAAGCATAGTTCCAGAATTTATATATTCGCGGGCTTAAGAACATTTTAGAACCGGTAGAGAACTCCGGTATCTTCTCCATTTTCATAGTAAGGTTGGTAGCAGCATCCCGGTTGGCCTTGTCATAATTTAATTCAAATTCATCCGGGTGAATGAATCCCATCCGGTTAACGATGAATTTCTTTTGTTCATCTTTTGTTTCATTTAAAACGTAATGAATAAAATACTGCCGGTATTCACCATCTGTATGCAGGGAAACCTTTGCTAAACCCGAACCTTCCTCACCCAATTCAACAGAAGAGCTAACGCTTAACGTATTTTCTGATGCCCTGCTCTTTGGTGTTGCCACAAGCTTCCCGCCGTCTTCTGTTATGAGCAATGCATTGCGGTTCTCGGTAGAACTTCCCAGCACAGCAAAATCATTTGTGGTACTTGTGCATTCCAGCCATATGGAATCTTTTGGCTGTGGGATACATAAGATGACATGATTAAAACTACTGCGGGGAAAATCAGGATCAAGTGGCGCCTGGCTGGAGGACCTGTAAATGAGTGCCTGGTAGCTTTGGACACCTACTGCGCTCAAACATGCCTGTGTATAATTACTCAATGCTTTGCAATCACCATATTTTTTTTTATCAACGAAGTTAGCGTCAAACGGTTTGAAGCCACCAATGCCCAGCTGAATACTAACGTACCGAAAGTTATCCTGCAGATATTTATAAATGATCCTTGCTTTTTCAATGTCATCAGTTGCATTTTTTACCAGGGACTGAAAAAAAAGCTTCCTGTCATCAGTTAAATTAGAAGTGGTTTTGGTCAGGCTGCCATACCAGTATCCAAAGCTCTTCCACGTACTCATATCTCCTTCGTATCCATCGAGCTCAAATTTATTGGGTGCGATCTGCACATGCGGAAAATAACTTTCTCCTTCCACTGCACCTTCTTCCGTTTCAAGCGCCGGTAAATTTTTTGCTGTCCAGGTGTAAATTTTATATTTCCCATCCATACGAACAACGGGAGTAAGGGATGTGTTTCTTGGCTTATAGCGCAGGTCAAGGTCTATAGGGACCTTTGCAGTGAATTCAGAATTTTCAACAGCCTGTGCAGGGAGTTGTACCTGGTACGCCGGGTAATTCAACAGGCCATTGAATTTTATTTTAAAATCTATTACCAGGCTGAGCGGATAACTGTTTGAAGGAATTTCCAGGAAATATATTTTCCCGTCCGGCACGAGGTCCTGGAGATTAGACTGTTTACCAAAGTCAGCTTTGCTGTATGTGTTCTTTACTAGGCCCATGCCATCGAGCACGGCTATCGAAATGTCTTCCACAGACCTGAATTTATCTGAACCAAACGTAAAGTATAGCTCATCCTTACCTGCCTCATTCAAAATGGTGATCACCTTGTGTACATTATAAAAAGCTTTATCCGGTGACCGTACTTCAAACGCAATGAGCTCATCACGTACCACCGAATGTGCATTTTTTTTTAACTCCCCTGGTACCGAAAGGGCAGAATATGTTTTATGCTGGGCGTGAGCATATGTGCACAGCATAAAAAAAAACAGGCTGGCAAAGCACTTTATCATGGTGTGGCTTTCTTTTTAATTACGATCTGCTCATTGAGTGTTGAGATCAGTTTTTTATAAAATTCTTTAAACTCACCGTAGTTTGCTGCGGTATAAAATGTCCTTTTGAATTCTACTGTTATCTTAACGTTCAGCATATTATTTTCTGCGTGCAAAATGCGACTGAAAATGATACTCTTATCCGGGGTGATCATGGATATGTTTTGCGGGAGCGTTTCAAAACTATAGTTCCCGGGGATGGTATAATTTCCATAGAGGTTGTATTCCTGCTCGTAGCCAAAATCAACGTCTGTGCGCCTTTCGTCTGATATAAAAGGATTCTTTTCAAGGTCGGAAAATAGGTTCAGCGAAAAATACCGGTATTCTCCTGAACTGTTTAGCGTTGATGTGAACTTCACTTTCTGTTCCAGGGGTAAAGAATCGGCTTCAAGATTGTTAACAGTAAGCTCATCTATTTTTAAAGAAGTATAGGCCTTGGTAAAATATTCCTGCCTGAATTTCTCCTTATCTTTTATCCAGCTTTGGCACCTGTCCTTTCTTGCATAGTCCGAGCAATTCACCAGGCCATCACCCTTCATAACACCGGCATCATCTATCTGTCCACGCAGGGCTGCCATCACTTTATATTTATGTTTGTTATCGATCACGTCTATCCATTTGCCATCATCACCTTCCACGATGAAACCCTGTGTGTTCACTATACTTTCCGGTATCAGCCTGTAACCTGAAGTCCTGTCGGAAGCATCAAGCACAAAATAAAGGTCATTCATCTTTACAAATGCCATCACGGTATTGAACTGGGTCACAAAGGGATAGAATTTATTTACCAGGCCGTTTTCTCTTGTACTTAACAGGATGGGCGAGGCACGCACACCGGCTTTATTCAAAAGGCAGATGAGCAACAGGTTAATATCACCGCTGCTGCCTGTCTTTTTTCCAAACGCCGTATTTATCCCTTCGTAGGAATAGATGCTCTCATCACCATCCCATGTCATTTGCTTTTTCACATAATTGTAAACCAGCTTCATTTTACTCTCATCGTCCGTTAACTGTTTTGCTTCAGCCAAAAGCGATGCTGTTCCATTGGGTTCCAATTCCAGTTGTTTTCCAAAATCATCATTATTCACCAGGTCTTTGATCACGTCACTCCATTTGGTACGCAGGTCCACAACACGGCCATTGCCGTAATCGATCTGTGCCAGCTGGAATTCAAGACGCTGCTGGTAATCTTTTACCGACGCCATGAACGGTTCATTGCGGATGCCAGGCAGGTTACGCATGATGAAATTCTTTTTAAGTATCTGCGTGCTAAGGGTGCCGTCATTGGTGTTGATGAGCCCTTCAATAATATCTTCTTTTACTTCCACATCGTCAACAACAGTAGGCTGCACGGAAAAACGGTAAAACAAGGGAACATTGATCTGGTACTCACTGTACCTGACCGGTATGCCCGACTGGAAGTACCAGTCTTTGATATGGTCGGTTGTTCTTTCCATTTTATATTTGTACTCTATCACGCTGCCTGCTTTAGCTTCAGGGAAAGCAATGATCATCTCGCTGTAGTTCTTATTTAGCCGCTTGGTGTAGATCGAGCTTTTACCTACTTCTGTTGTTTTGACCTTGCCGTCATCCCCGATATTGTAAGTGACCGCATCTATCTTCAGTATCTTTTCTTCATTGTTCTTATCATAAAAGGGGATGGTAACATTGGCGTAGGAGAGACCGCTCTCTTTGAGTATTTTGATGCGTACACGTCTTTCATAGATCGTATTGAGAAAAGAAACCCCGGGTACGCCGCGATCGTAATAAATATTTCCCCAGGCTATTAAAGTGATCGCTTCTGCCCCCTTATCAAAATCACAGTCTTTCATTTCAAGGTCAGCCTTATCTATTTTGCCAAATGAAGGAAGGCCCTTTTGTGCAAACAGCGGGAGCGTGAATAGCAGGATCGCTAAAGATAAAAATATTCTCATATGACTATATTTGGTAAGGCGCTAAAGATATTGATTGTAATCAGTATTTTTAAGCAAATTTTTATTATGAAACTTTATTGCCTGGTGACCCTGATCTTCATACTAAATTCCTGTACTGGCCAGCCCTCCGGCAATTTAAAGACAAACGAAAACGACAATACGCTGCTGTGGGAAGTAACGGGGAAAGGGCTTAAAGCCCCAAGCTATTTGTTCGGCACTTTTCATATGCTTTGTAAAGAAGATATAAAGTTCAGCAACTCCCTGAAACAGGCATTAAAAAATGCAGACAAGGTCTACCTCGAAATGGATATGGATGACCCTGCTACTTTATTAGGCGGGCTGATGCTGATGAATATGAAAGACGGGAAAAAACTTAAAGAGCTTTATGAACCAGCAGAGTATGCCAGGGTGGAAAGCTTTTTTAAGGACTCCCTTAGAACCCCCCTAACGCTTTTTCAAAGCATGAAGCCTTATTTCCTGGTAGCGATGCTCTATCCTAAAATGATGCCCTGCCAAACGGTCAGCGGTATTGAAGAAGGGCTGATGAAACTGGCAAAAGAAGATAAAAAGGAGATACTGGGACTGGAGACCATGGCTTTCCAGGCGTCCGTATTCGACAGCATACCTTATGAAAAACAGGCGGCCGAATTGCTGAAGGC
>DATHEH010000458.1:0-8442 GCA_035318685.1 Ferruginibacter sp. | reverse complement strand
CTGCATTGTTACAGGAGAAGGTTAATGCCATCATTAGAATTGCCGCAAATATCCTTTTCATCAGCATGTTTTATTTTGCTGTAAAATAAGGATTATTGCAAAACACATAAAATATATATCTTCATAGGATGAGAACCGCCTTTACCATTTTTTTACTGCTCGCTGCCCTGTCTTCCTATTCTCAAAAAAAAATTGCATGGGTAAGTGGTAAGGCCATTGACGAAAATGAGCGCCCCTTAAAAAATGTTTCGGTAGTCATCCTGGGTAAGACATCGGGCCTTACCACCAACGACAGCGGTCATTTTCGTATACAGGTTCAGCCCGACAGGTCATTCGCCCTTGTATTCTCCCATACCGGTTATACCGATGTACAAAAGAATTTTTACCTGAGTGATGGAGAAGAAGATAAAGTGACGGTTCAGATGGAACGCGGTGGAAAAACTTTGGAAACCGTTGTTGTTGGAGACGAACGGGAACGCACCGAAGCAGGCCTCACCAAAATAAATCCAAAGAACGCACTGGCCCTGCCCAGCACTACCGGCGGTGTGGAAGCTTTGATAAAGACACTGGTGGGCAGTAACAATGAACTTACTTCGCAATACAGTGTTCGCGGCGGAAACTATGATGAGAACTTAATTTATGTAAATGATTTCGAGATCTTCCGTCCATACCTGGTAAGCAGTGGACAGCAGGAAGGCCTGAGTTTTATAAATCCCGAACTGGCGAAGAACGTGAATTTTTATACCGGTGGCTTCCAGGCAAAGTATGGCGATAAGATGAGCAGTGTGCTGGACATACAATATAAAAAACCAGCTGTTTTCGGTGGCTCGGCGTATGTAAGTTTGCTGGAGCAGGGATTACACCTTGAGGGCGCAGCAAAAAAAGGCAGGATCTCTTACCTGGTTGGCGTACGCAACCGCAGCAATAAAAATTTATTGAAGAGCCAGGAGACACTTGGCTCTTATCTCCCTTCATCATCCGATGTACAGGGATTCATTACTTATAAGATAAATGAAAAAGTACAATTGGAATTCTTAGGAACACTTTCTGTTACCCGGTTTACTTTATTTCCTGAATCGGCACAAAAAACAACATCGGTCTTCTCTCCTTTCTTCACTGCCAACCTTGGTCTCGACATTTTATTTGAAGGGCAGGAAAGGGACAATTACAAAACTAACCTGCTTGGCCTCAGCATTGTGCACACACCCAATAAAAGATTAAGGTTGAAATGGATGGTCAGCCGTTTCCGGAACAAAGAGAATGAGAACTTCGACATTGCAGGAAGTTATTTATTCGGCGACCGGGATTTTGATAATACCAGCAGTACTTTTGGACAGATCGTAAACCCGTTAGGCGCCGGGTATTACCAGAATTATGGAAGGAACGAACTTGACATCAATGTTTACAACGCCTCATTAAAGGGCAACTATGCAACGGGCAAACATTTTATACAGTTCGGCAACAGCATCGAGCAAACAAATATTACCGATAAGCTGAATGAATGGGAATACCAGGACAGCGCAGGTTATTCATTGCCCTTCAATCCTGCGCAGCTGAACCTTTTCAAATACCTGAATTCTACTGCTGACCTTTCCATTCAAAAGTTCAGCGGCTATGTACAGGATAATATACGTCTTGGACAAAACACAAAAGAAATCACCTTACAGGCCGGGGTGCGTTATAATTATAATTCATTGAACAAAGAATTCCTGGTAAGTCCACGTATGCAGCTCAGCTGGAAACCCAAGTGGAGAGAAGACGTGGTATTAAAACTTGCAGCGGGTGCATATCATCAGCCTCCCTTCTATCGTGAGCTGCGAAGGTTTAACGGCACACTGAACACCGAAGTAAAAGCCCAGAAAAGTTACCAGGTAGTTGCGGGCATGGATTATAATTTCAAGGGCATGGATAACCGCCCGTTCAGGCTTACCACGGAAGCATATTATAAAAGCATGAGCAGCGTAGACATTTATGACGTGGATAATGTGAAGATCCGCTATGCGGCCAACAACAATGCAAAGGCATATGCTACGGGTTTTGAAGCCAGGCTTTTTGGCGAGCTGGTAAAAGATGCGGAGAGCTGGCTGAGCATTGGCATCATGCAAACCAAGGAAGACCTCCACAATGATTTTTATTACCGTTATAAAAATGCGGCAGGAGAATTCATCACTTCGCAAACTGCAGACCAGGTTGCTGTTGACAGTATCCGTTACGATATGGGTTTTGTGCGCCGTCCCTCCGACCGTTTGATCACTGCTGGATTATACCTGGAAGATTACCTGCCCACCAACAAAAATTTTAAGGTACACCTGAATTTAATTTACGGCAGCAACATGAGTTATAATATTCCCAACAGTGTGAAGTACCGCAATGCACTCACCATCGAACCTTATATACGCGTGGACATGGGTTTTAGCGCCCAGCTACTCAGCGAAAGATCCAGGCGTCGCAGTCATAGCCCTTTTAAAGATTTTCAAAACATCTGGGCAAGCTTTGAAGTATTCAACCTGATCGACCGCCGCAATACCATCTCCTTCCAGCTCATAAAAGATTTTGCAAACAATGTATACAGCATCCCTAACAGGCTCACGCCAAGGCTGGTGAATTTTAAGATCGTGGGAAGGTTTTGAGATGGTATGTTGCAATGCTGACTAACATGAGTAAAGGGGAATTTAAAAGTGTATTTAAATTAATGGCATAATTTAAATCGTATGCCGCATACAAAAAACATGACCAAAGCACTCTATTTAACTTATCTATTGGTTTTATTTATCACTCACCAGGTACCTGCTCAAACGATAAACCCCTTACGTCAAAAAATACAACATATTGTTTCAGGAAAGAACGCAACTGTTGGCGTTTATATCAGCGGGAATAACGGGAAAGACACTTTATCATTACATGGCGGTGGACATTTCCCCATGCAAAGCGTATTTAAATTTCATATAGCCCTGGTCATGTTATCCGAAATTGACAAAGGAAAATTTTCTTTAAGACAAAAAATAAAAATTCAACAAAAAGACCTTCTGCCCGGCCTTTATAGCCCGATCAGGGAAAGATATCCAAAAGGTACAGACCTCGCAATTTCAGAGATCCTAAAGTATACGGTATCTCAAAGCGATAATGTTGGATGCGATCTTTTATTAAGGCTACTGGGCGGACCGAAAGCCGTTGAAGGCTATTTTATGCAGCACAATTTTAAAGACATCTCCATAAAGATCAATGAAGAGCTGATGCAAAGTAACTGGGACCTGCAATTTCAAAACTGGACAACGCCAAAAGCAGCAAATGAAGTTTTATCGTTCTTCTATTATAACAGCAAAAGATCACTGTCAGTAAAAAGTCATGACTTCATCTGGAAACTGATGAAGCAAACGAGTACCGGCAAAGACAGGTTAAAAGGACAATTGCCCCAGGAGACTGTTGTTGCCCATAAAACAGGCTGGTCGGGCACGAATAGAGAAGGCTTAACTACAGCAGTTAACGACATTGGTATTGTCTTTTTACCAAACGGGCAGCATTTTTTTATAAGCGTCTTTATAACAAACTCAAAAGAGGACCTTGAAACAAATGAAAAGATTATCGCGGACATAACAAAAATGGCATGGGACCATTTCACGGCCAAAACAAAATGAGCCCGGGCAACCCCCAAAATGACATGTAAATGAAACAACAGTATAGCGAACAGCAAAGTTTCGAAAACATAAACTTTTCAGAAACCAGGCTTTCTGAAGATGAATATGAAAAATTCACTTTTTCAGTCTGCGATTTTTCTAATGTTGATCTGTCAAATGTTATTTTCATCGACTGTGATTTCGTTGGCTGCAATTTCAGCTTAACAAAAATGAATAATACAGCACTTCGTAGTATTCAATTTAAGGATTGCAAACTGTTAGGGATACACTTCAATAATTGTAAGCAGTTACTTTTTGAAGCTTCTTTTGATAATTGTATTTTGAACCTGTCATCATTTTATAAAATGAAGCTTAAGCATACCCAATTCAAAAATTCTTCTTTGCATGAAGTTGACTTTGTCGAAACAGATCTGACCAGCGCCAGATTTGATAATTGTGACATGAATGGAACAGTATTTGAAAATACGATCTTAGAAAAAGCTGATCTAAGAACAGCCTATAACTATTCGATCGACCCCGAGATCAATCGTTTGAAAAAAGCAAGGTTCTCATCAGCAGGTATACCGGGGCTTTTACATAAATATGATATAGAAATAGAATAAATTCCCTGGCCCTTTTTTCAGCAGTAACACTTTACCAGCCAACACCTCACCGCACAACCAGGTCACTTTTCGAAAATTCTTTCAAAAAAGCTTGCGTAGTTAAATAACTACACATATATTTGTAGCCAAATAGCTACACAATGAATTTAAGACGCGACGTATTCCAGGCACTGGCTGACCCCACAAGAAGGGCGATCCTTTTATTGGTGGCTTCGCAATCGATGACAGCGGGTGCGATAGCTTCAAACTTCGACACGGCAAGGCCAACCGTTTCAAAACACCTGCAAATACTCACCGAATGCGAATTGCTTGAACAGGCGCAAAACGGCAGGGAAATTTATTATCTCATCAATGCAAAAAAAATGAAAGAAGTGGCCGACTTTATTGAACCATTCCGCCAGATGTGGGATGACAGGTTCAATAAATTAGAATCCATCATGAAAAAATATACAGCCGCTCCGGTACAGGCCGGTAAATCGAAAAAATAAAATAACATGGAACGAAAAACAAAGATCCATGCCGAAGACGGCAAACAGGAATTAGTTATCACAAGGGAGTTTGATCTGCCACTGGAATTACTGTTTAAAGCGTATGTAGAGCCCGGCATTGTTGAGGAATGGATGGGAACCAAAGTGCTGAAACTTGAAAATAAAAAACACGGCAGTTACCAGTTTGAAACCACCGACCCGAAAGGAAACAAACACGGGTTTAACGGCGTGATCCATGAGTTCATCACGGACCGGAAGATCACGCGGACATTTGAAATGGAGAATACCCCTTTTGGCGTCCAGATCGAATACCTGGAATTTGAAAAACTCACTAACGAAACCAGCAAGCTCAATATGCACATAGTATACAGGTCCGTCGCACTAAGAGACCAAATACTACAACTACCTTTTGCACAGGGCATAGATATGGCACATAACCGCTTACAAAACATTGTAAGTAAATTAAAATAACACGCTATGACAAAGAGAAATAAGATCATCTATTGGATCGCTACTGCCTGGCTTGCATTGGGAATGCTGTCAACCGGCATTGTACAATTGATCCCAATGAAAGAAGAAGTAGATATGATCACAGGTTTGGGCTATCCCATCTATTTTCTGACAATCATCGGTATTTGGAAGATCCTCGGAGTCATAACCATACTCCTTCCCAAATTTCCGTTACTCAAAGAATGGGCTTACGCCGGCTTTTTCTTTGCCATGTCGGGTGCTGTCATTTCTCATGCATTTATGGGTGATGACGCCAAACCATTTTTTGGCCCCCTGCTGTTACTCGTGTTGACACTGGTGTCCTGGTATTTCAGACCTCTGGATAGAAAAATTATTTCACTTAATTTTAATAAATGAATAGCATGAAAAAGAAATTGTCATCAGAACAACATTCAGCACTGCTCAAAACATTAAAAGCTCGTTTTGAAAAAAACATGAACCGCCATAAAGGTATTGAATGGGCTAAAGTTCAGACCAAGCTGGAAGCTAATAACGAAAAACTATGGTCACTCAATGCCATGGAAGAAACCGGTGGTGAACCGGATGTTGTTGGTCATGATAAAAAGACGGGCGAATACATTTATTATGACTGTTCAGCAGAAAGCCCGAAAGGCCGCAGAAGTATTTGTTACGACCATGAAGCGCTGGAATCAAGAAAAGAACATAAACCTGAAAACAGCGCTATGGAGATGGCTGCCGATATGGGCATCGGGGTTTTAACCGAAGAACAATACAGGGAGTTGCAGCTATTTGGAAATTTCGATACAAAAACATCGAGTTGGATAGTAACACCGGCTGACATCCGGAAACTCGGTGGAGCACTTTTTTGTGATCGCCGCTACGATACTGTCTTCCTGTATCATAACGGTGCAGAATCTTACTATGCCGCCAGGGGATTCCGCGGCTCGCTAAGGGTCTGACAAAATAATATACCATGACTAAGAATGTAATGAATCCTAAGGTTGATTTTTATTTTAATAAAGCCAAATGGCAGAAAGAACTGGAGCAATTGAGAATGATCGTTCTCGATTGCGGGCTCACAGAAGAATTGAAATGGGGTTGCCCTTGTTACCTGTTTGAAAAAACCAATGTTGTTTTAATACACGTATTTAAAGAATACTGTGCGCTTTTGTTTTTCAAAGGTGCCTTGTTACATGATGCCGATGGCATCCTGGTACAGCAAACAAAGAATGTGCAGTCGGCCCGCCAGGTGCGTTTCACCAATGTTCGGGAAATTATTAAGATGCAACGCATGCTGAAAGCTTATATCTATGAAACCATTGAAGTGGAAAAAGCCGGTCTTAAAGTGGATCTGAAAAAAACTACGGAATAAAGCATACCGGAAGAATTCAAAAAGAGATTAGGTAAGAGCGCTGCACTGAAAACTGCTTTTTATGCGTTAACGCCGGGGCGGCAACGAGGTTACCTTCTTCATTTTACACAACCCAAACAATCCAAAACCCGCGAGTCGAGGGTTGAAAAATGTATGCAGCAAATTCTCAAAGGAAAAGGATTAAATGATCTGTAGTTCGGCATTTCCACTAAGTTTGTCCCGGTTTCAGCAAAATATTTTTTTAAAAGATGAAGTACCAGGTTTACGTTATAGAACTATCAAAACGGGTCTTTACAGAAAATACCAAATTCCGGCTTGCCAATCCACAATTCAATGGGGTGCTTCAATGTCTGTATGTAGGCATGACGAGTAAGACAGCAGCCGAACGATTCAGGCAACATAAAACCGGGTATATAAATAAAAAAGGACACAAGCTATCCGCCTATATTGTTCAGAAATACGGGGCATATTTACGCCCGAGTTTGTATAATCACCTAAATCTAAAGTCAATGACCAGGCAGGAAGCTTTGTTAATGGAAGAAAAGCTGGCCCTGGACCTGAGAAGAAAAGGATATGCTGTTTGGTTCAACTGATATTGTGCCAAACAATCCCCCATTGTGCAAAAAACTGCTGCACGCTGGTTTGCCATCATGATAAAATTTCGTTCCTTTAAGTAACATCTGCAGGTTGAAACAAAAACATTAATTGACCGAAATGGGCATTGTAGAAAAAAGGCTGGAGGAACTGGGACTATCATTACCTGCCCCTAAACCACCCGTTGGCAATTACCTCGGATGCAAGAGAAGCGGCGAATTTCTTTTTGCATCCGGCCGCGTTAGTGATTGTACAGGCGAAGTTGGATCAGAAATTACATTAGAAAAAGCCAGGGAAGCAGCCCGCGATACTGTGCTGATGATCTTAGCGATCATTAAAGAAGATATTAAGGACCTGGATCTGATCGCAGGCGTTTTTAAATTAACCGGGTTTGTACGTTCTGCCCCAGGCTTTATTGAACAGCCAAAAGTTATTGACGGAGCTTCTGATCTGTTGATCAGGCTGTTTAAAGAAAATGGACGTCATGCCAGGACCGCAACCGGTATTGCACAACTACCCTTCGGAGCGTCGGTTCAGTTAGATATCATTTTTCAATTGAAACCAAGTTAGATCTGAGATCCGGTTGGAAACTTTATGCCCTATCATATTGTATTCAAGAACTGTAATACCAACGATAATGAAAATATTGATCATTATACCCGGACTGATCAACGGTTGTTATATGCTGATTGACGGGATCTACGTGATCCTGAAAGGAAAATATATCGGCCCGGAAAAACCCGGTCCCTGGGCTAACTTATTTTACAAATTGGATATTGATGTTTTTAAACTCGGGCCTTTATTCATCATATTCGGTCTCGGCTGGCTGGCGTTCATCCTTAGTGCCTGGACCAATCAGTCCTGGGCCTGGATGCTCGGTTTGATCATATCATTACTCACAGTTTGGTATTTGCCTGTTGGCACATTATTATCTCTCATTGTGTTTGTTGTTCTTTTATTTTACAGGCAAAAGCTGGGATTATAGCATAATTTCATTTTATGAGAAAACTATTTTTCTTTTTCATTTTGAACATGCCGTTCGTTCAATTTGTTTTGGCCCAACCAGCCGGAGTTCCTGCAATAAGAAAATACACAAACAATAACGCGGGTATTATTATTAATGAATTCACCGAATTTCTTTCCTTACCAAATGTGGCCGCCGATACAGTCGGACTGCAAAAGAATGCCGCTTTCATCATGGCAATGATGAGTAAACGCGGTATTCAAAATGTACAGCTGCTTAATGCTTCAACCGCGGGAGTACCGCCGGCTGTATATGG
>DATHEH010000457.1:0-3665 GCA_035318685.1 Ferruginibacter sp. | reverse complement strand
GGGATGAATAAACCGGTAAATGAGCCCATCCTGTTCAAAAACAAAACCATCACTGTCTCGGTATGAAGAAGGAAGGGATTGCATCAGGCTCTACGTATATTTAAATGAAGGAATTAATCAGTGATATCTTTATCCTCTTCTTTTTCAGGAGCAGGCTTGGTAAAAAAGGATTTTATTTTATACCAGAAATTTTTGATAAAGAAGCCGGCAGCCAATATAGCCGCAATGATCGCCTGTATGAGGTAACTGCCGCTGCCAGGATCGAGGTATAAAAAAAAAGTTTGCATAATGGATTCTATATCTACACGAATTTACCAAAAGAAAACTAATCCCTTTCGGAAAAGAAATGATCAGTCCTTACCTGGCCTTGTCTTAAAGGAGAAATGTTTCTGGCTGAGATAACTGATGGTAACAATGATGACCGTAGTGATACACTGGCTAAGGAAGGGCCACCAGCCAAACACTTCCACAAATATCTTCAGGATAAAATAATTGAGTGTGAGATTAAGGAGGAATGACAGCAGGTAACGGAAGAGTTGTATCCTTCCCCTTAAATTGGAATCAACAAATACCACGTACTTCATCAGGGTGAATCCCACAATAAAATTCACGCAGAAAGAAATGAAGAGCGCAGCATTATGTGGCTTTAATGTATAGAAACCCAGCTCTACATTCTCATGATGAAATACATATACCAATAATATCTTAAAAAGCGCCAGGCCGAGTAATGTATTGGCACCGCCACAGGCAGCATAACGAAATGTTTGCTCCGGCATCCATCTCCGGAACGGGGGATAAAATAAATCAATAAATGTTATGATTGCTTTTTTAGGCATTAAATCGTTTAAAACGTTTAAGGCGTTTGAGTCGTTTAATGGTTGAAGGCTAACCCTGCAACGATTTAAACGTTCAAACCTTTAAACGTATAATTCCTCCCTCATCGCCTTCACCCTTTCATCAGCAAGATACTCATCGTAGGTCATCAGGCGATCAATCATTCCCTTTGGCGTGAGCTCAATGATACGGTTGGCAACGGTTTGCATGAACTGGTGATCATGCGTCGTTAATAAGATCACGCTCGGGTACGCCACCATATTATCGTTAAAGGAAATGATGCTTTCCAGGTCGAGGTGGTTGGTGGGCTCATCGAGTATGAGCACATTCGGGTTCTGCAACATCATCTTGCTGATCATGCAGCGCACTTTTTCACCGCCGCTCAGTACATTGGTCTTCTTTAATATCTCATCCCCACTGAACAACATCTTTCCCAAAAATCCACGGAGGAAATCCTCATCCACATCCTTTGTTGTTGGCGGCACGTATTGGCGCAACCAATCCATCAGGTTGAGTTTGCTGCCTTCAAAGTATTCACTGTTGTCATTGGGCAGGTAAGCCGTAGTAACCGTAGTGCCCCATTCGTAGGTACCGCTGTCGGCCTTGATCCGGCCATTTATTATTTCAAAAAAAGTGGTGAGCGCAATAGGATCACGGCTGATGAATGCGATCTTGTCTCCTTTCTGGATATCAAATTTTATTTTGCTGAAGATCGTCTTGCCTTCAAAGCTCTTCCTGAGGTTATCAACTTGCAGGATCTCGTTACCTACTTCCCTGTCCTGTTTAAAAATGATGCCGGGATATTTCCTGTTGCTCGGGGTTATATCCTCGAACACCAGTTTATCCAGAGCTTTTTTACGGGAAGTTGCCTGTTTACTTTTGGATGCATTGGCACTGAACCGTGCAATGAATTCCAAAAGGTCTTTTTTCTTCTCTTCTGCTTTTTTGTTTTTATCGGTTGCCTGTCGGGCGGCAAGCTGTGAACTTTCGTACCAGAAAGTGTAGTTCCCTGTATAGATCTTTATTTTACCCCGGTCAACGTCGGCAACATGCGTACAAACCGCATCTAAAAAGTGACGGTCATGACTCACCACCAAAACGATATTCTCATAATCAGCCAGGAAATTCTCCAGCCAGCTGATGGTCTCCACGTCGAGGTTATTAGTAGGCTCATCCAGTAATAAAATGTCGGGATTACCAAAAATTGCCTGCGCAAGTAATACCCTCACTTTAATATTAGCCGCAACATCCTTCATTAAGACCTGGTGCAGGTCATCCTGTACACCCAGTTCACTCAACATGGTTGCGGCATCACTTTCCGCTGTGTATCCCCCCATTTCCCCAAACTCATGTTCCAGTTCTCCTGCCTTGATACCATCGGCTTCGGTAAAGTCTTCCTTGGCATAAATGGCATCACGCTCATGCATCACTTTCCACATTTTTTTGTGGCCCATCATCACGGTGTTCAGCACGGTTACTTCATCAAATTCAAACTGGTTTTGATTTAGTACCGCCATGCGTTCACCGGGCGTGATGTCGATCGTTCCCTTATTGGGCTCAATTTCGCCGCTTATTATTTTCAGGAAGGTGGATTTACCGGCGCCATTGGCACCAATGATACCGTAGCAGTTGCCCTTGGTAAAACCGATATTAACTTCATCAAACAAGACCCTTTTTCCGTAGGCCAGCGTTATATTATTTGCACTTATCATAGTTATTAAAAAGTGCGCAAAGATAAGGGATTAGGAGGTTTCAGGTTTGTGGTTTATTGTTTGTGGTTCGTTAAAGGTTAAGGGTTTGGGATTTACGGTTTGTAGTTTGTAGCTTTTTAAACTTAAAATTAAGCAGTTACAGCCACAGCTTTAACGGACAAGCTGACCTACCTGGTGGAGTATTACCAGCTAAAGTCTCCAACCATAAACCACAAACTATTTCTTTCTCACATAATGTATCTGCCAGTTGTTGGTCCAGGTTGCTCCGGCATCCCGGGTAGATTCCCAGGTCCACTCGAAACTATCCCTGCTGATATTATAAAAAACCATGCGGGAGATCATTTCTTTCCCGTTGGGAAGTTTTCTTGCAGGCGTCGTCAGCGTCATCCTTCCGTTTTCAAATGTGCCGGTCAATGGTATATAGCCACCCTGGTTGTCCACCCAGGTTTGCTGCCATAGTTTTGTTTGCGGGTTATATACACTCCAGCTCTTTCCAAGATAACCTGTTTGTGGATTGCTGAAATTTTCCTGTACAGAACATCCATCCATTATTTTATATATGGAATTGCTGCCGGTAACTGTGTCAGCAGTATACAAGGTCCAGTCGCCTACCCAAAAATCAAACTGACTGGCTTCTGCTGCCGTGCATGGCTTTGCATTACTTTGGGCATGAGCAAATGCTGAAAACAGCAACATGATAAGAAGTAAATGCTTACTCATAAATAATAGTTTTAGTTCCCTGCAGGATGATAAAGCTAACCTGATTACACAATTCTTTGCTGCCACTTAAAAGGCAAATCATCCGCTTGCATAAGAAATAAGTATTTTTGCTTTAACCGAATTAAAAAAAGCGATGTCAATAGTCAGTAGTTTACAGCAATGCACGATAGAAAGTCTTTCATCTTTATACAACCAGTCGTTCACTGAAAAAGATTTCCAGGTTAACCAGACCAAGCCCGAATTTGAAGGAGATTATACAGTGGTGATGTTCTCGCTGGTAAAATCGCTCAGGTTATCACCCGATGCTATTGGCAACCAACTGGGTGAACAGCTTATAAAGAACTACCCGCAATTCTTTACGCAATTCAATATCATAAAAGGATTTTTGAACCTAACCGT
>DATHEH010000456.1:0-9317 GCA_035318685.1 Ferruginibacter sp. | reverse complement strand
ACCACAGACTACCACGGATTGATGTACAGATGGCCACAGATTATTTTCCGCTTTTCTGTGTAATCTGTGAAAATAATCAGTGGTCATCTGTGGTAAAAAAATCGCCGGAGAACTTGCCTGGCGCAGACAGGCGAAGTGAAGCAATCTCCTGATTAAAAGATTACTTCGGTCGTTCCTCCCTCGAAATGACGTTGCGTTCATTCTTTAACCTTTGTTTTTTTTCCGCCAGTAATACCAACCGGTCAAAGTTTACATACACTTCAAAGAAAATTTTTGCGGCTGCCAGTATCGCGATGAATATCTTGCCGGCGCCAAAGCCAGGAACATGCTTCCCAGTATCACCACGAATTGCTGCACAAAGATCCTTCAAACCAAAGAGCATAAACAGGGATGAGATTTACAATTATTAAAAGAAGATCGCTTTGTGTTAACTTACGTTCAAGCATTTGCGGAAAATTGTAGAAGCTTTGTGATGGTAAATTAGATATTTTTGAGCTTTCAATAAATACCCATAACACGTATGCAGCAATTTTCACTGGTAATTCACGGAGGCGCCGGAACCATATTAAAAGAAGACCTGACCCCGGAACTTGAGGCGGCTTATGTAAAAGGCCTGGAAGAGTCACTGGAGATCGGCTATGCCGTATTGAAAGAAGGTGGCACAGCTGCCAATGCAATAAAAGCTGCTATTATTGTGCTGGAAGATAATCTGTTGTTCAATGCAGGAAGGGGATCCGTATTCACAAAAAAAGGTGTGCAGGAAATGGATGCCGCCATCATGAACGGCAGGGACCTTGCTGCGGGTGCCGTTGCCGGCATCAGGAACATACGCAACCCGATAGAACTCGCCGCTGAAGTGATGCACAACAGCAACCATGTTTTTCTAAGTGGGAAGGGCGCTAATGATTTTGCGATCAGGCAGGGACTTAAGCTGGAACCTGATGAATATTTTTTCTCACAGTTCCGCTACGACCAATGGAAGGAGATCAGGGACAGTGATAATTATTCACTGGATCATACACACCAGGGTTTGGAAGAATTAATGAAGGATAAAAAGTTCGGAACGGTTGGCGCAGTAGCCTGCGATCAAAAAGGAAATATTGCCGCGGCAACAAGTACCGGTGGCATGACGAATAAAAAATACGGCAGGATAGGAGATAGCCCATTGATCGGTGCAGGTACTTACGCCAATAATAAAACCTGCGCAATAAGCTGTACCGGTCATGGCGAACCATTTATAAAAGCTGTTGCGGCTTATGATGTAAGTTGCTTAATGGAGTATAAGGGCATGAGCTTGCAGGAAGCCATGAATGAAGTGGTGAATATAAAATTAATAAAGATGGATGGCGAGGGAGGAATGATCGGCGTGGATGCGCAGGGAAATACCGCCATGGTTTTCAACAGTGCAGGCATGTACCGCGGTATGCGTAACAGCAGCGGGATGAGCCATATTGGTATTTATAAAGATTAGCACGGGTCGGGACGCTCCAGCGGCCTGACCGTTACCCCCATTATGAAAAAATTTGCCGTAATAGTTGCAGGAGGAAGCGGAAGCCGCATGAACAATACGATTCCAAAACAATTTTTGTTGCTGCATGGAAAACCCGTTCTGTATTATACACTCCATACTTTTTTGAATGCTTACAAAGACCTTAACATCATTTTGGTTTTACCGGAAGAATATATTGCGGCAGGGCAGGAGATCATAGATGCATTTTTTGATTACGATCGCATCCAGATAACCAGCGGGGGAAGAACAAGATTTCATTCCGTGCAAAATGGACTGCAGCTGGTGAACGAGGAGAGTATTGTATTTGTACATGACGCGGTTCGTTGCCTGGTAAGTGTTGAACTTATCCATCGCTGCTATGATGCTGCAGTTGCCAGCGGTTCGGCCATACCCGTTATTGGCAGTAAAGACAGTGTCAGGATAATTATAGGAGATTATAATGAGGCATTGGAACGCAGTGCAATTAAACTGGTGCAAACGCCGCAGACCTTTCACAGCAAGATCATCCTTCCTGCCTACCAGATAGATTATAAGGAAATGTACACCGATGAAGCCACGGTGGTAGAGGCTTTTGGTTTAAAAGTGCAGTTGGTGGCAGGGGAGGAGAATAATTTTAAGATAACGAGACCGGTTGACCTGGTGATTGCAGAAAACCTGCTGCAAGAGAAATAATTATTTTTTAAGCCATTTTATTGGTGCCGGTAACCGGTTCAGCCGTATAGCTGAATATTTTTCTTCCACCGCTCCAAAGCTGCTGTAAAAAAATGCAAGGCTGCTGATATCACTTCCTTCAAAATCAAGTTTAATGTTTTGCCCGGCATGGTCCTTAATGAATGCATTGATCAGGGCATGTGATGCGCCCAGTGTTTTCCCATTGGGATGATTCCCTACCAGTATATAATAAGCCCTGCCGTGAGAAAAGAAGAATACTGAAGATGCAAGCAACTGTCCTTCTTTTGTATGAACAGCATAAGTAGTTGCCTGTTCTTTTTGTAAGAGCAGGTCATATAAAACTCCGAATTTTTTATAATCTTCTGCTGCGATACCGGCAAAATGCTGCGATTGTTCTTTAGCCAATGCGATCACTCCCCCTGCCGGGATATTCTTATTGATCAAAAGCCCAAGTTGTTCACTCTTCTTAATATTGCGTTTTATATTATCCTTGTAGCCGCTATAAATATGCTCATAATTGTTATCCAGTGGTAACACATAATTCATCCTCTCGTATAAAGTGAAATCGGGTAGTTTAAAAAAGTTACCCGGGTTGAAGTAAATGTCCCAGTATTTGAATTTTGCGGGGATCGCTTTTAAAAAATCATTGATCGTTGCCGCACTGAGCTGGTTGCCAAAAATGCCCAGGCAGGCCGTGAACGGCGGTTGGTACAAATAATGAATACTGTATTTCTTATTCCATGTAAGGGGCATCACGGCTTCATAATCATTCAGGACCAGGGCATCCCAGTGCTGCGCCATGGTATCTAAATAAAAAGAATAAGCATATACCAAACCATTAGCGGCCCGGTCAATGCAGTCATCCCATTTTTTTTTATTGATATCCTGGTATGTGACGTAACTGATAGCCAAATCAGAAAGGTATTTGTGGAATTAATTTTTTCAGGTTGATATTTTGTATATCAATGCTGAACGTAATTTTTTTCAGGAACTTATTTTTTTCAGGATCTGATTTAAGCGTGGTTTTGAATATTTTACTATAGACCAGAGGTGCATAAATGTTCAACACATTTTTAAACAAAGACAATTGTAAGCCACCCGTGTATATGATCCTGTCGGTTGAAGCATTCTTTTTCCAGGCTTCTGCGTAAGTCCCCAGGTCAAGGAAAACGCGTAGTGGGAGCTTAAAAGGGAATAGCGCTTTAGGTAATGTGCTGTTAACATTAATTGCCGCCACCCAGTTATCGGATTGTCCTTGTAAAAATGAATATTGGTCCATCCTGAGTTTTAATCCGCCGCCATTTTGAACCATTATTTGTTGCCCGGGAAGACCGTTGTTGGCAACAGGTAAAGCCGGGTTGGATGATGAGGCTGATCTGCCGATAAAATAGTTTGAATAAGTATAATTATCTTCCCCTGTACTAGCCAGGAGTTTTGGCTGGTAGGGATAGGTTGTAAAATCCTTATTTCCAATGTATCCGAACTTAGCTGCAAAGACCCTGGCATTGAGGCCTCCGCCTTGTGCATAATTAAAGAAGTATTGACCTGTAATATTTAACCTGTAAAATCCTTCACCTTGTTGTAGTTGTAACTGGTAATTGTAGGGATACAAGACACGATAATTAGCCATCGTGAATGTAAGCTGGTTCAGGTAGCGATTGGTATTCTTATGAGCAGTGGGGTAAGTTGCCATGCTATCGCTGCCTGCTATGTATTCAAAATTATCAAATTTCTTTTCACCAATTATATAAGTACGCAGGTCCAGCGATGTTACTTTAGTGCTTCTGGGAGCTTGCTTAAAATAGAATTTCAACGAAGGAATAACTTTATAAAACCTTTCAAACACTTTTACTCCAAAACTGTCAAAAGATTGTTTCGTAGAAAAAGATGCACCGGCAAGGGCCAGTTCAAACTTCTGGCCACTGTTCCCGGGATACCAGCTATAACTCAGCCTTCCTATGCCATTGAATTGTTTACTTTTGGTACCATACATCGGGGCTACGATGAATTGAAATTTATTAAGCGGCAATGTATAATTATGCAGTAATACACCTGCCATGAAGCCGTCATAAAAATTATACCCTATTGCCGGCGCAACAAAAATATAATTGTATTTATCGGTGTCTTTGAAACTAAAGAAAGAAGCGAAGCGCAGGCCTTTCTTTACAGGTTTTTTGATATCCCCTTTCCTTGTCAGTAATGCAAAGTTTGCATCCATATTTTTACCGCTAACATCCTCCATTAGTTTTTTCAGGTCTGCGGGATAAGGATGCTTAAAATGCCAGCGGCGGTAATATTCACGCATGCAACTGTCAAATAAAGGTTTGCCCAGGTCATCTTCCAGCATTTTCATCCACTCCGCCGTTTTCGTATACGAGATCACATTGTAATTAAGAATGTTGAATTTTTCAGATGGCGTCTCGATGGGCTGGTCTTTTTTAATGGCCGTTACTGTTCTCAGTGCCATTGTTTGAAAGTCGGAGGGCATTCTTTTATTGATGAATTTGTTCTTTGACTGAACCAGGTCAAGGTTCGTATTGCCATATTGCTGTATGAAATACCTGTTATCATAGTAACTGTTCATGCCTTCATCCATCCATGGATGCATACGTTCGTTGGTTGCAAGTATCGCCTGGAACCAGTTATGCCCAACTTCGTGATGGATCACGAAGTCAAGTGTCTTTTCCGAACCACCGGATTCCAGTAAGGTTATGGTGGGATATTCCATGCCGCCGCCATTACCGCCGTCAACCACAGTCACTACATTGTATGGATACTCACCAAGCCAGTTGCTTTTGACAAGTATCGCTCTTTTGGTCATGGCAATACTGTTTTCCCAGATCTTGCTGTGCTCACTATAATAAAAAATATTTACTGTAATTATTTTTCCTGATGGTAACAGGAGCGTATCTGTTTTGACAGAATAGGTTTTATCAGCAAACCATGCAAAGTCATGCACGTTATCCTGTTTATAATGTATGGTTTTTGTTTTTGCTGAAGAAGAGGTAATGCTTTCATCCGCCAGCTTTTTCACGGGGGTTTTTAATTTTTTGGTTCGAAACGGAGGCCAAAAAACCTCTTTCCTGTTCTTTAGCCATTCTTTTTCATTTTCATCCTGCAGTTCACCCGTTGATGCAAGAACATAATTTTCCGGTAATGTTATTTGTACTTCGTAATTACCAAATTCTGCATAGAATTCACCCTGGTCAAGGTAGGGCATGGGATGCCAGCCCTTGTGATCATATACCGCCGGTTTGGGATACCATTGTGTTAGCTGGTAGGCCTGGTCTATATGCCCGCCTCTTGAAAAATTATGTGGCAACTTTACATGAAAAGGCGTTTCAATTTTTGTAATTGATCCTGGTGCTATAGGTTGTGGTAATGCCAGCTTAATGATATCCTGGTGTTGGGGATGATCTTCTGTCTTTGCAGTAATGCCATTCACTTTAAAATCGAGCCTGTTGATATAACCACGCTTATCTGCATTGCTGAAATAAAAAGCGGTGCTTCCATTCTCCAAGACCTGGTCAGTAAATGCAGTCTTGTCGTTTTTAAAAGCATTGGGCCAAAGATGTATCCAGATAAAGAACAGGGTATCCGATGAATTATTAAAATAATCCATTTTTATATGGCCATCCAGGGTATGCTCAGCATCATTAAGGTTAACATCGATCTTGTAATTCACCTGTTGTTGCCAATAAGCGGAAGATTGACAATTTGCAGTTTGCAGTTTGCAGTAAAACATTAAAATGAATAGGAAAATTCTTTTCAAGACAGCATTGTTTTATCAAAAGTAAACAAATAAGGGTTTATTTACCACGGAGACACAGAGAAATACACAAAGTGCACGGAGACCTCTCTGTGTTCTTTGTGCCCATCTTTGTGTCTCTGTGGTAAAAAGACAAACATCACTTACCTTTTCCGGAAAGGATGATGCGTATGGTGTGCAGCATGATCTTAAAGTCAAGCGCCAGCGAAACGTTTTCGATATACATGAGATCATAAGGCATGCGTTCGATCATTTCCTCAATGGTAGAAGCATATCCAAACTTTACCATGCCCCAGCTGCTTAACCCGGGCTTTACTTTAAGCAGGTAATTATATTCGGGATGCAACTGCACGATCTGGTCAATATAGAATTTTCTTTCAGGCCTTGGGCCAACCAGGCTCATTTCACTTTTTAATATATTCCATAGCTGGGGTAGTTCATCAAGCCGCCATTTACGCATGATCTTTCCCCAGTTCGTAATTCTGGGATCGTTATCACTGCTCAGTTCGGGACCGTTCAGCTCTGCACCAGGTATCATGCTCCTAAATTTTATCATGATAAAAGGTTTGCCTTTATACCCGATCCTTTCCTGCAGGTAAAACAACGGGCCTTTGGAAGATAATTTTACCCTCATGGCCGTAAAGATGAACAATGGGAACAGGATGATGATACTTACAACCGAGACAACGATATCCACTATTCTTTTTAAATTCTGTTGCCATAACGGCAGGAGGCCCGAGTGCAGGTCGATCAATGGGATACCAAGTACATTATTTGTTTTTACCGCACCACTGATGATATCAACCGTATCAGCCGTGATCTTTATGTTCACGTCCTTATCGCTGAGTTGCTGTAAGATCTTTGTCAGTTGGCTCCTGTCTTTTTTTTCTACTGCAATGATCACTTCTTCGATCTTATGGTTCCTTATGATCGCAGCAGCATCGGCAGCATTGCCAAAATTTTTAATGGCTTCGGGAAGGGAAGAGCCCGAACTTCCATTGGCATTTGCAAACCCGAGTATATGGTAGCCTGTCTTTTCTTTATTCTCCGTAATGGACCGGTAGAGTGAAACCGCATTATTGTTGGAACCAATGATCAGGGTATTAAAAAAAACCTTTCCCTTGTTAAGCTGTGATTTTGCTTTACCCAGGAATAAAAGCCGGATAAAAAAAGTGAAAAAAGTTTGAATGCCCCAAAGGGAGATGAATTCCCGGTAATAAATACTGAGGTCGCCGGTAACATCATAAAGCAGGAATACAAAAAGTATGATGATACTTCCAAAAAAAGTACAGATGAGTGTATTAAAGAACTCAATTAGCCTCGATTTCTGGTATAGCAGGTTATAGGTACCTACGAGGTAATAGACGATGAGCCAGATACCGGGGAAGAGAATGACCCCCATATAGAACCTTGGCCCAACGATGGGATCTTCAGCAATGATATATTTGCGGATAAAATAAAAGCTGACCCAGGAAAAGATGCCTGCAATAAAATCCCCTAAGGCATACCAGCGAATATGTATTCTGGGTTGATTCAATGGAAACATTCTGTTGAGAAAAATAATTTTCCGGGATTAATGATGTGTGGCCTTACTGATCTTTTCCAAAACCTGGTGCGCCACTTCCATTGCACGGAAACCATCCAATACGCTGACCGGCGTGTCTGTATTATTTATTATAGCATCCCTGAATTCTTCCAATTCCCTTTTTATTGCATTTACGTCTTTTACATCCGGGTTGGCGATGGCAATTGTTTTTTTACCGTTGTTCGTTTCAATGTCAAATGTAAAAACATTCTTATCGCCCGGTATGTTCAGGCGAATGATCTCGGTCTTCTTTTCCAAAAAATCAATGCCGATATAAGCGTCTTTCTGGAACAGGCGCATCTTCCGCATTTTCTTCATGGATATCCTGCTGCTGGTAAGGTTGGCCACGCAGCCATTATCAAATTCGATACGAACGTTGGCAATATCGGGTGTATCACTCATCACCGCCACACCGTTCGCGCTGATATAATTCACATTACTTTTTACAATACTTAAAATGATATCAATATCATGTATCATCAGGTCAAGTATCACACTCACATCTGTGCCTCGCGGGTTGAACTGCGCCAGCCGGTGAACTTCAATGAACATGGGCTGCAGGGGCATGTCTTTGAGTGCAAGAAAGGCGGGGTTAAAACGTTCCACGTGCCCTACCTGGAATTTTATATTTGCTTCCTTTGCCAGTTTTACCAGGGTCTTTGCTTCATCCATGGTATGGGCCAAAGGTTTTTCTACAAAAACATGTTTCCCTTTTTTAATGGCTGATTCACAAAGTTCGAAATGCGAGGTGGTTGGCGCTACGATATCCAATGCATCGCAGGCATCAATTAATTCTTCAACATCATCAAAGCGTTGTAGTTTGTATTTCTCACTTACCTGTTTTGCATTGGCATCATCCTTGTCACAAAAGCCCACCAGTTGAATACCTTCAATAACTCCCCAGTTATTTAAATGAAATTTTCCCAAATGTCCTGCACCGATAACCCCTATTTTAAGCATGTAGCGAAAGTTTTTGCTGAATATTAAAGTCAAAAGTCAAAACCTAAAAGTTGTCCCGGTTTTTGGTTTTCAATTTTTGACTTTTGATTTATTTTTCCTCCCAGAATCCCATCTTCCCGAATTTTTCGATGCGTTGTTCTATTCTTTTTTCCGGGGGAATAGTTTTCAATTCCCTGATCACCGGCAGGAGGTAGTTCTTTAATATTTCTGCTGCTTCTTTATAATCCCAGTGGGTACCGCCCAAAGGTTCGGGGATCACGCCATCCACCAGTCCAAAGTTCAGCATATCATCTCCCGTAAGCCTCAGTTGTTCGGCCGCGGTTTCTTTTTTATCCCAGCTTCGCCATAAGATACTGCTGCAGCTTTCCGGGGAGATCACCGTGTACCAGGTATTCTCCATCATGAAGACCTTATCGCCAACCCCAATACCCAGTGCACCACCACTTGCACCTTCGCCTATGATTACGCAGATCACGGGTACTTTCAGGCGTATCATTTCGTAAATATTGCGGGCAATGGCCTCACCCTGGCCTCTTTCTTCGGCCTCAAGTCCGGGAAAAGCGCCGGGGGTATCAATTAAAGTAATAACAGGTTTATTGAATTTTTCGGCAAGCTTCATAAGCCTTAAGGCTTTGCGGTATCCTTCGGGGTTTGCCATTCCAAAATTGCGCAATTGCCTTGTTTTGGTGTTCGATCCTTTCTGCTGGCCGAGTATCATAATGGTTTCTCCTCCCAGCTGGGCAAAACCCCCAACCATGGCCTTATCGTCTTTCACGTTCCTGTCGCCATGCAGTTCAATGAAATTGGTACACATATTATCA
>DATHEH010000455.1:0-2683 GCA_035318685.1 Ferruginibacter sp. | reverse complement strand
TGGTCATTTCAAAATCTGCCCCGTACATCCAATGCATACCTAAATAACTAAAGCCAACCCCAACCGCAGCAGGAAATTTGATCTTTCCTTTTACATCGTTTTTTTCGTAAACACTGTCTATGCGAAAAAAGCCCCCGGTAGCATTATATGAAATCGTTTCCACTACTTCATCCCTGCTTGCATTTAAATTGTGCTGCAGGTTACCATGGAGTCCTAATTTTAATATTTTTGCTGCCTCTCCTTTTTTATCCTTGTTAAGTACTATATCATATTGCATACCGCCACTCACAAACACGCCGCCAAAAGTTGTTTTTTTGGCAGTGTTGGAGGGATAATAAATAACGCTATCATTGATCAGATCAACCTTTGTGCTGTAATCCTTATTGCCAAACATATATCCTGCGTTAAAGCCAACACTAAAATTCTTTACGCGGAGACCTGTTCCGATAAAAGCCTGGTTAACGCCGCCGCTGCCTTCATAGGTAGTACGGAGGCTGTCGATAGGACTGCGTCCGATCTTTTCTATCTTGTAATTTATTTTAGATACCGGCCGTAAGCCAAAACTCATTCCCCACCTGATGTCTTTCTTCAGCATCTTTGGCGTACTGAGCGGGAATCCCAGTTGCAGGTAAGAAAAGTAGGAATTGGCAGAAGTAAATTTCTTTGCAGGATTAGAACTCTTTAAGGTTCTGAAACTTGCTTCTGCAGCAATGTCAAAAATAGTGTTGGAAATACTTGAATAGGAAGCCGGGTTAGTAAAATTTATGCTTTGATGGTGAATGTCGACCACACCTGCAGCGATCCCCCCCATAGCACGGGTAAACACATTATGATTTGGAGTAAGGTCACCTATACCATACCTGGAATAAGGAGAATTTTCCTGAGCGAACGCACTCATTTGCAAGCCGCAAGCCACAAAAAGTACCGGTAAAAATTTAGCAATTGTTAGTTTCACTGAGCGCATACAAACCTTTGAATAAGAAATAAGAGTCGGCAAATATCTTGTTTTTAAGTTGCCCGGCAAAATAGGCATTATCGCCCCCGGTTAAAACCACGTTAAAGTTGCCATATTTATTAGCGTAAGAATCAATGAAACCGTCCATTTCATAGGCAATTCCGGCTATTACACCGCTTTGCATATTTGTTTTGGTATCGTAGCCAATAAGCGGGAAATTCCAGTCAGGTTTGACCAAAGGGAGTTTTGCGGTAAATACCTGCATAGCTTTAAAACGCATTTCCATGCCTGGCGAAATGCTTCCACCGATGAACTGGTGATACTGGTTGATGAAGTTGTAAGTAATGCAACTGCCCAGGCTGATGACAAGGTTATTCTTACCGGCGTAAAAATGCACCGCCGCTGCCGAAAGGGCCAGCCTGTCTGCTCCAATCGTTTCGGGTTTACCCACAGGGGTTGTAAAATTGGCCTTTGTAAGATGGGAGACCTTATGAAATTGGGTTCTTGTGGCCAGCAGGTTCTCAATAGCCACATTATGATCGATAACGGATGACAAAATAGTTTTTTTCGGCTGGTGGATCGCCAGCAATTCTTCAATAACCGAAACATCGTCATTTGGTAAAACGATCTCTGCTGTAAAAACATCGTTCTCAAAGATCGCGGCCTTTAAACGGGTGTTACCAAAATCGAAGCAAATGGTCTTTATCATTGTCTTAATATTGATCACGAAGGCTTATAAATTTATGCCATCCAGGTTCTTAAAATGCCCGTTAAGTTTTACTTTTTCTTTGAGCGATTCCATTTCTGCCAACAACGGCAATACCCTTGTTAGATGTCTTTTTAAATATTCCTGCCGCTGCAATTCATACAACAGTTCCAGTAATTCATATTCTTCCTGTACTGAAAGACCCGCATGATGTGCTACATCATAGCTCCACAACTCTTCATCCGGCTTTTTAAAATCCTTATCCACCTTCAGCATCTTATGCAATGCCCTTATCCCTTCAATAACAGCCTGCATTAAATTACGTTTCCCTTTTTCGTGGTTGACCGGGTAATGTACAATGGCCCCGCTGTATAATTTTTCGGGCAATTCTTTTATAAGTTCTAATATCCGGAAGATCTTAAGCCCTTCGGTTTTGATATCCATTTTGCCATCTTCATATTCCTTGCTTATTTCCACCACCTGCATCAATGTGCCCATCTCGGTTAATTTCTCATTGATCACAGGGGGGATGCCAAATGGTTTTTTACTTTCAAAACATTCTTTAATGAGTTGCTTATACCTCGGCTCAAAGATATGCAGGTTAAGCTGTTCGCCGGGGTAAACAACGATACCAAGCGGGAATATAGGGATGAAGTTTGTCAATGGTTCTTCTATTAATTATTATAAACAGGGTTCTTGTGCATTTGGTCCAGGTAATGATATTTTAAAAAAGTATACCGGGCGGTTGTTTTTGCAATAATAAATCCTTCCCTGCCATCTAAAAAACCAAGGCGGAAAATATAGTGTTGCAAAAAAGCAAAGACCGGTGAAAAATATTGCTTAAAGAAATTCGATCTTTTTCCTGCCGCAAAATATTTTTTTGCATTCATCATCGCGTAGTTATTTGTCTTATCAGCATATTCCTGCAGGCTGTTCACGGTATAATGCAGGATATTGCCTTTCAGCATGGTCACTTTTACCAGACTGGGTAAGATGAGTTCCTCATGCACACCTGCATCATT
>DATHEH010000454.1:0-2998 GCA_035318685.1 Ferruginibacter sp. | reverse complement strand
ATCAACTTTCAATTTTAATTCTTTGGCAGTATATGCAGATATATTGATCTCATAACTATATCCACTATCGGTAAAAGCCAGCCACCTGCCTTGTTGTAAAAATGGCTGCAGCCTGTTGAAGTCAAAGGAAGAATCAATGCCCTTTAACAAAACACTTTCAATATCACTGTCGAATTTTATGATGGCCGTCTTTGTTGCAAAGCGCTCCACGCTTTTTACCTGCGGCAATGACCTGAGGTATCTTTCGATGGTATCGTTTATCACTATGGGATATTCTTCAGCAATACCCGGCCTGTCCTCGACATTCTGCAGCACCCGGACATGCCCCCAGAAACTGAATATCTTATTGCTGATCACCTGTTGAAAACCATTAACAAAACTCATGGCCACGATCATAATGGCAACGCTTATGGCTGTGGCGCTGACGGCAAGCCGGATGATGAATCTTGAAAATGTCTTTTGCCGGTTAAAGGCTATTCGCTTTGCTATGAAGACTGAAACATTCAAACGGCATATTTTTGGTATCTTACAAATGTATTTATTTAAACGTAATGATTAACGATAACATGATAAAAGTTCAGTTTTGGAATGCCGTACAAGCGGACGATGTCCGTCCGCACACCAGCCCGAAAAATTCATTCTGGCGGGGATGGTCATCCGGGCAGGCAACGATGGTGACCAGGGAAATAAAGCCGGGACCAAAAAAATATTTACTTTATATTTTATTTAACCTTTCTGCTTTACTATTTATTTCCGCATGTTTTGCCCAGGAACCGGATGCTATTTATAAACCAAATATCCAATCGGTACGTTTTCATATGTACGGTGACCAGTATGCGTTGCCCATTTACAATATCAATAGTGGTGACCAGTTGGAACTGCATTTTGATGACATGGAATCAAACGTAAAGAGTTATTATTACAGTTTCCAGCTTTGCGATTATAACTGGGTGCCTGTTGACATCAGCTCGTTTCTTTACATGAAGGGATTTACACAGCAGCGTATCGCAACATATCGGTATTCATCCATTGCATTAACCAGGTACACGCATTACCAGGCGATCCTGCCCGACAGGGGTACTACCATCACCATGTCAGGAAACTATCTTTTAAAAGTTTACCTGGACGGAGATCCTGCGAAACTGGCTTTTACCCGCCGCCTGTTTGTTTTGGAACAAAAGGCTTCTATTAAAGCACAGGTAGTACAACCTTATGCGCCTCAACTATCACGTACGCACCAGAAGATCCAGTTCTCTGCCAACATCAATGGCTTAAATTCTTTCAGCGCTGCACAACAGGTAAAAGTGGTGCTGCTGCAAAATAACCGCTGGGATAATGCATTGAAAGATATTTCGCCAACATTTGTACGCGGCAATACGCTGGAGTATAATACAGAAAATAACGGCATCTTTCCCGGCGGTAAGGAATGGCGATGGCTTGACCTTAGAAGTTTTCGCCTGCAAAGTGACCGGGTAGAAAAAGCAGATTACAAAAAGAACTCCACTGATATGTTCCTGTTTCCTGATGCGGACCGCAGCGCACAGAAATATGTTTATTTCCGTGACCTTAATGGCATGTACCTGGTGGAAACCTATGAAATGATAAACCCCTACCAACAGGGTGATTATGCAACGGTTCATTTTAACCTTGTTGCACCCAACGGAACAGCATATGCCGATAAGGATATTTACCTGGCAGGACAATTGACAAATTACGAATTCAGTAATAAGACAAAAATGGTATTCAACAGCGAAAAAGGAGTTTATGAGACCAGTCTTTTTTTAAAGCAGGGTTATTATAATTACACTTATATAGCAGTAGATAAAAATGATCCTTCCCAAAGAACAGAACTTGAGGGCAATTACTGGGAAACGGAAAACAGTTATACGATACTTATGTATTACCGGTCGTTTACCGACCGTGCCGACCAGTTGATAGGTGTGGGTAAGATCAATTCCAGGAGTGACAGGCCGGGGTTTAGTTTTTAATGTTGTTAATAGTTAATAGTTAATAGTTAATGGTTAATAGTTAATAGGTGTGTATTATAAGAGCATTCTTAATGTGTAATTTTAATTTTTAATTTTTAATTCTTAATTTTTAATTGGCCTTCGTCCCTTATCTTTGCCGCGGCAAGTCTTATACGACCAGCTCCTGCTGAACTCCCCCAGGACCGGAAGGTAGCAAGGGTAGGTGGTTGAGCGGTGCGATGTAAGTAACTTGCCATTTTTTATGCCCGCCCGCGAAGCGCATAGCGACAAGCTACAAGCCACAATGGGCAGTTTTCGATTGCAGGGTCCCGCAATATCTACAGCCGCTTTTAACTCATATGCTTCTCCCTTGTAGCTTAACCCTTGCAGCTTCCTCACATGAAAACTTTTTAACTATTAATCTCCCAATTATTTTACTTTTGCGCTACAAAAAATATTAAATACTTATGAAGTTTTTTATTGATACAGCAAATCTTGCGCAGATCAAGGAAGCCAATGATCTTGGAATATTGGATGGGGTAACAACAAACCCGTCTTTAATGGCCAGGGAAGGCATTAAAGGAATTGATGCGGTCATGGCTCATTATAAAACCATTTGCGACATGGTTGACGGGGATATCAGCGCGGAAGTGATCTCAACAGATTTTGATGGTATTGTTGCAGAAGGAAAAAAACTGGCTGCCATTCACCCGAATATCGTTGTGAAGGTTCCCATGATAAAAGAAGGTGTAAAGGCATTGAAATGGTTCACTGATAATGGTATTCGTACCAACTGTACGCTTATATTCAGTGCAGGACAGGCCATACTTGCTGCAAAAGCAGGTGCTACCTATGTTTCTCCTTTCATCGGGCGTATTGATGACAGTGGTTGGGATGGAATGATTCTTATTCACCAGATGCGCCAGATATTCGACATACAGGGATACAAAACAGAGATCCTGGCTGCATCCATCCGCAATCCGAACCATATCATCAGTTGTGCCGAAGCAGGAGCTGATGTTTGTACCTGC
>DATHEH010000453.1:0-2269 GCA_035318685.1 Ferruginibacter sp. | reverse complement strand
GCCACCAGGTTCATTCCATCGTGAAGGGAACTGACGATACACATATCGGCAAGTGCATAAAAGGGTTCTATTTCTTCATGTGAAAAATGTTTCTTAAGATAGATCACAGGCTTCCAGTTACCGGTAAGATATTTCCAGTTTATTTTTTCAACAAGTGCATCAATTTCACTGATCAGTTCATGGTAGCGTTTTATGTGCGTCCTGCTGGGTGAACCAAGTTGTATGAAAACAAAGTTGTTTTTATACCGGGGATACTTTTCTAAAAACCGGTCTACTGCCAGCAGCCTTTCGACTATCCCTTTTGTGTAATCTATCCTGTCAACACCTACGGCAATGATCTTAGTGCCGAGTTCAAATTCTTTCCGGAGTTTTTCTACCTGTGAAATGATATGGGGTTCAAAGTGGGTGGACGAATCAGAGCTGTCAATACTGATTGGGAAGGGACGTATCAGCGTTTCTTTTCCAAACCGCATAACGCTGTACTTTTCTGTATTTATCCGTGATTCAAGCAGGCGGTTTGCTGTATCAAGAAAATTATTACAATGGTTTTGCACATGAAAACCTATAAGGTCACAACCCAGCAGCCCATCTAATATTTCTTCCTGGTAAGGGCAAATGGAAAAAGCTTCTGGATTGGGCCAGGGGATATGCCAGAACAAAGCAATAGTGGCATCGGGTCTTTTTTCCTTGATATATTTTCCCAACAAAGTGAAATGATAATCCTGTATGAATATAAAAGGATTATTGAAAGGCAATTCCTCTATTATAGCATCAGCAAATTTTTGATTAACCTGTTTATAGATCTGCCAATCGCGTTCACGAAAAATAGGGCGTGTGTGTGTATTATGACAAAGTGGCCAAAGCCCCTCATTAGAAAACCCATAATAATAACCTTCTTCTTCTTCTTTTGAAAGCCAAACCCTTTTGAGTATATAACGGATATCTTTAGGGGGTACGCCCAGCTTATCTTTTGAATTTACAAATTTTTTGTCAGCATCACCGCCACCATGAGCTATCCATGTTCCGCCACAAGCACTCAGCATCGGGTGTATGGCTGTAACCACGCCTCCAGCAGGGATGATGCATTTGATCTCACCGTTATTGGGATCGTGCATATGCATATAAGGTTCCCGGTTGGAAACCACAAACAGGGCGTTTTCACCCAACCTGGCATGAATAAGATTTCTTAATTTTTCTTCCGTCCACAGGTCATCGGTCTTGAGCTGTTCGGATGCCTTTTCCGAGATGGACCGTTGGGCCACCCTTAAATTCAAGGCAAGCTGTTCTACTTCACTGGCAAACTTTCCAAAGTCTCCTTTTTCCCTGCTTTGGTGTAATACATCGGTTTCGCCTCTTTGAAATTTGTAAAACCAGCTGGTAAGGCGTTTTAAAGGAAGGAAAAAGATCTGTTGCTGGATAAAGAAAAAAATAAAAGAAATGGCGACTATGAGAATGATCAATGTAATACTCAGGCGCTTCCACATACTGCCAAGCCTTGAAGATATATACGACGTATCGGTAATGATCTCAACAAAGCCTAAAATGTTTGCCGCTTCATCAGCAACCGGAAGTAAGTATGTATAGACATAATATTCTTTATACTTTTCTTTTGCTCCATTTGGAAGCGTGTCTGTCATAGAAGCCGTAAAACGCAAGGGATCCTGGCCGGGCCAATCGCGGAATCGCTCTGTTACCGCCATGATTTTTCTCTCTCTATCGTATATTACGCAACCCTGCAATCTTTCCCTTGTTTCAAATTTCTCCACGAGATAATTAGCGGTTTTTTTATCAGCATTTTGAAGAACATGTCTCACAGATAATTCCATGCTCTCTGCCATATTTTTGCTCCTTCGTTCCAGGTCATCTATTAATTTCGATTCCACAAAACGCACCTGGAAGAATCCAAAAACAGTAAACACTACAGCAACTATAACAAGGATGGGCAGAATAAGTAAAAGGACCTTCTTCATTCTGCAAATTTATGAAACAAAAACTTTACGGGTATGCCCTGGGGAACAAAAGCGATTAAGTAGTAATATGGTTGAAAAATGATCGATAAGCATTCATTGCTTATAAAATGGGTTTCGAGATAGTGGAACTGGTGCCTGTTTCGGAACAAAGAAGCGGTTGTATAGTCCTAAAATAGGTTGACAATTTTAAAATAGTCCCGGTTGCCTCAGGTAGCCGGGATTTTTTTGTTATAGACCTGATCTGGCGTCTTCATTTGGAGAGCCAGGTGCGGTCTTTTGTGATTGTATAAAAATATGCT
>DATHEH010000452.1:0-17029 GCA_035318685.1 Ferruginibacter sp. | reverse complement strand
CAGCTGCATCTACGGCGTGTACCTCTTTAAGCCCGGGTATCTCCTGTTGCAGCGCCTCTCCTGTTATTTTATGTATCAATTGCCCGAAGCTGGTATCTTCCTGTGGTGGACGGCCAACAACCGTGAATGGCCATATTGCATTTTTTCTCGCGTAAACTTTATGGATACGCATCAACGGGAAGTCATGCTTCAAACTATAATACCCCAAATGATCACCAAAGGGACCTTCGGGTTTATTTTCTTCCGGGTAAACTTCCCCGGTAATTACAAAATCAGCATCGGTACTGATACAAAAACCATCTTTATAAGTGTACCGGAATCTTCTTTCTCCCAGGACACCAGCAAAGGTCATTTCGCTGACCCCTTCGGGGAGGGGCATTACGGCTGCTACACTGTGCGCCGGGGGGCCGCCAATAAACACACTTACTTTCAGCGGCAAGCCTTTTTTATTTGCCTTGCTTTGATGCACGCCAATACCCCTGTGTATCTGGTAATGCAAACCAACTTCTGTATTTAATACATATTCATTACCCGATAATTGAATGCGGTACATACCGAGGTTGGCATTCATTATTCCCGGCTTATCCATGTCTTCGGTGTATACCTGGGGCATGGTAATAAAGGGACCGCCATCCAATGGCCAGTGTTGTACCTGTGGAATATCTGATATCTTAATTTCACTGAACAGGACAGGTTTGTTTAGCGGATCTTTTAACGGGAATGCTTTTAAGGCAGCTATACCTGCATTGAAATTTTTAATGGGTTGTTTGAATGCTTTTACGGGATCGCTTTTTAATGCTATCAATTGTTGAACAGACTGGAGGCTATTCCTGAAAATAAATTCACTTCTCTCTAATGTGCCGAAGATGTTTGAAGCAGCCCTGAAATCACTTCCCTTTACTTTTTCAAATAATAAAGCAGGACCGCCTGCCTCATGCACACGTAAATGAATGGCCGCCATTTCAAGATAAGGATCAACTTCCTCTTTGATACGGATGAGTTGGCCGTTCTTTTCAAGGTCAAGTAAACATTCTTCCAGTGATCTATATGCCATTGTTGTGTATTTCGTTACAAATGTAAAACACTATGCATTGGTATCGTTGTTTGAAAAAGAGAAAGCTTTAAAGTGCTGCCGGGCACCCGTATTTAGACCGGCGTGCATATGCCCGGGCGGCGTCATGCAGCTTTATGATAACATTAAAGCCGGAAAAATAATACCAGTCTTTGTTTGCTTCTTTTCCCCGCTGGCTTCCATCACCTGGATAAACCAGCCCTGTTTTCAATTCATCGCCCCTGAAAGCGAGGTCAACAGCCTGGCTGCCGCGGTTGGCAAATAAAATATGCTGATCGATATAAGTTGTGCTTATGTCATCCAGGTAATCGGTATTTGTTTTTCTCATCCCGATTTCAAAGGCCAAACGGATGGCTGCTGTTATGGAAAATTTTATACCGGCACCAAAAGGGATCGCAAACCGGCCCAGCTTATATGCTCTCCTGTCTTCATAAAATCCCTGCCCTTCGGTACTCAATGGTTGCAGGTAGATCTTTTGTCCTGCAGAGTCTTTCGTTGAAGGATTGAATTTGAAATAGCTGATCCCGGCAAACAGGTAAGGTGAGAACCTTCGGATATTGAGGTTTAAAATATTGTATTCTACGCCAAGATGTATATCAGTAATGGGCGATGAAAAATTTAGATTGCGTTCAAAGTTCCTTGGATTGTATTTGTCATTGCCGCTTAATGTTCCCTGGTTAACATTTGCCCTCAGCGACAAATGACCATTTATATCATATAAAAGGCCAACCCCGAATGCAGGGTGTGCCTGGTCGATGGTATATCCTTTTTCCTGGAGATCGCCCTGGTAATTACTAAAGCCTCCGAATAAGGTCAGGTGCAGGTTTTGTGCCTTGACAGTGAGTGCAGCAAAGAAAAAAATTAAAAAGAATACTTTATGCATAAAACGCAGGGTAACCTTGTACCGGTTACCCTGCTAATACCATACCAACTCAATATGAGCGTTTATTTTTTCAGGTACATTACTTCTTTTACAAGCTTAACTGTACGTGGTACATCAGGCAAATAAGCTGCTACCAGGTTTGGTGCATAATGCATGGGAGCATCGGCAGATGTTATCCTGCGGATGGGTGCATCCAAATAATCAAATCCTTCTTTTTGTATGCGGTAGCTGATCTCGGAAGATACAGAGGCAAATGGCCATTGCTCTTCCACGATCACCAAACGGTTGGTCTTTTTTACACTTTCCAGGATGGTGAACCAATCCAGCGGGCGGATGGTGGCAAGGTCTATCACTTCGGCTTCAATTCCTTCTTTGGCCAATTCTTCTGCAGCGCCTAAAGCCACTTTCATCATTTTATTAAAAGATACGATCGTAACATCTTTGCCTTCCCTTTTTACAAAGGCCTTACCAATGGGCAGCAGGTATTCTTCTTCGGGAACATCGCCCTTTTCACCATACATCACTTCACTCTCCATAAAAACAACGGGGTCATTATCCCTGATGGCCGATTTTAATAAACCCTTTGCATCGTATGGATTGGAAACCGAAATAACTTTAATGCCCGGGATATTTGCGTACATACTTTCAAAAGAAGTGGAGTGCTGTGCCCCAAGCTGGCCGGCACTACCCGTTGCTCCACGAAAAACGATGGGGCACCCTACCTGTCCACCACTCATTGCCAGCATCTTAGAAGCTGTATTTAGAATTTGATCTAAGGCAAGAACGGCAAAGTTCCAGGTCATGAATTCTACTATGGGACGCAATCCGTTTTGAGCCGCACCTACGGCGATCGCGGTAAATCCCAGCTCGGCAATGGGGGTATCAATGATCCTTTTTTCACCAAATTCATCCAGCATACCCTGGCTCACTTTATAGGCGCCATTGTATTCTGCTACCTCCTCCCCCATTAAAAAAACGCTTTCATCCCTTCTCATTTCTTCCTGCATGGCTTCTCTGATGGCTTCTCTAAAGGCTATTTGTCGCATTATAGTTATTTGTTTATGAGGTTGCAAATTTATCTTATAAGGGGCAGATGAACAAATCCAAAAAACAGGATTGATTTGAACCACATAGGAACATAGAGAACATTAGAAGACACAATAGATATATGTTACCACTATGTTTCTTATACTTCTGTGTGGTTCAAACTTCTTTTACCGCTCTGATGAATTTACTTAGCTTCTGTACATCAAGTTTTCCATCCGTTCGTACACCACTGCAAATATCCACGCCGAATGGTCTTACTGTTTCAATGGCTTCTTTTACGTTGGCAGCATTTAATCCACCGGCTAAAAAGACCGGAACATTGACCTGCCTGACCAGTTCACGGCTTGTTTCCCAATTGTGTGTATTCCCTGTACCGCCCAGTGTTTTTACAGCAGCTTTCGGATCACCGCTATCGAGCAGGATGGTATCAACATGGTCCTGTACAGATAAAGCCTGTTCAATGCTTTCTTCACCCGTTACATGGATCACCTGCACGATCCGCAGGTGCGGCAACGCATCCCTGATCTCATTATAGGTACCAGCGGTCAATTCATCCACTACCTGAACCGTATTGGTATGCACCCGCTGAACATGTGCGATGATGTCTTTTGCATTTTGTTCACAGGTGAGTAAAAATGATGCGATGGGGGGATGTATTGTCCTGGCAATGGAAGCGATCAGTTCATCCGCGATCGGCCCCGGGCCACTCGGCATTCTGCCTACCAGTCCCAGTGCATCGGCGCCATGCCTTATGGCAAGCTTCGCCTCTTCGACAGAACTGATACAGCATATTTTTATTTTGCAGGTCATAAAAAAGGTCACCCTTATTGGGCGACCCAATTTAAAAAAATAATCCCATTACATTTCAACTCCTTTTGCAAGGATGAACTGGAATACCAGTAATACGATGACCAACATGATGATGGGTACAATAAAGACCTTTTTATTTATTTTACTGTTAACGGGATTTATATTTTTTACAGCCCATCCGCTCGCAAATACCATCGGTATGGAGAACAGGGTTACAAACACGGGTGCCAGTGCCCTGTTCCATGGCATGATGCGGAAAGGTATGATCAGTATAATACCAATGAGGCCGGCTAATACAGCGATCTTAAAAAGATAGCCCCATCTTTTTCCTGCGTGATTGGTGAAGTCTGTGTTAGGCGCCAGTTGCAAAAGGTAGCGGCTGTAAGCAACACAGATGCAGAGCATGATAATCACTCCGAGTAGCGAGACCACTAATCCCATCCCTTTACTAATACCGAGGTAAGTAAAAGCCTGCCCGGTATCTGTATCAGGTGCAATGCTGGCCGTGATGAATTGCGGCAATGATTGTGCAAAGCCCTGGAATGCCATCCACAAAAAGAATAATTGCATCCAATGAGAAGACCTCTTCATACGCCTTGCAATAAATAAGCAAATCATACCAACTATAAGGATAGCAGCGGCTCCATAACCCTGTGCAAGGCTATCCATCGGGTGACTTCCTTCCCAATTGTGGTTGTTGTGGTACAATTGCGCTTTTAATCCCAACCATCTTTTTCCCAGTGCAAGAAAAAGTTCCTGGATAAAGAAAATAAGGTTGAAAGCTAAAGCATACAACACAGCTGAGTTGATGATGAGTGGCCATGGTGAAAATGTTGCAAGCGAGGTGGAAGGGGGTTTATTTACAGTCCTGTTTTTAAAGTATCCGTAAATTCCCCAGGCGACCGGTACTACTAAAAGCAGCAAAGGCAGCATGTGGCTGATAAATGTCATTAGTTTTGTTTTTGGCTATAAAACAAGTTGTAAAAAAATCACGAAGCGCAGAAAGTGAATGGTATAAAAGGCAGCCAAGGATTGTAAATGGTCGGTATGCATAAAAAAAGTGATGCTGTTTAGCATCACTTCCCTTTATTATTTTAATGAAGTTCTAAACATTTTCTATCACCATTGCGCTGGCACCACCGCCCCCGTTGCAGATCCCTGCGGCACCATATCTGGCTTTATTTTGTTTCAGCACATTTATCAGCGTAACAATTATCCTTGCACCGCTGCACCCCAACGGGTGTCCTAAAGAAACAGCGCCGCCATTTACATTCACCTTTGAAGGATCGAGCTTCATGCGTCTGCTGTTCTCAATGCCCACCACGGCAAAAGCTTCGTTCAATTCAAAATAATTAATGTCTTCCATTTTTAAACCTGCCTTTGCAATTGCTTTTGGTACGGCAATAGCAGGTGTTGTGGTAAACCATTCAGGTGCCTGTTCAGCATCTGCATAACCAATTATTTTTGCGATAGGTTTCAGGCCTAATTCATCAGCTTTCTCCTTACTCATTAAAACCAGGGCTGCGGCGCCGTCATTCATAGTAGAAGAATTAGCGGCAGTAACGGTTCCCTCTTTTTGAAATGCGCCTTTCAGTTCCGGTATCTTTTCAAACTTTACATTAAATGGTTCTTCGTCCTTTGTAACCAATACAGAGTCACCCTTGCGTTGTGGCATTTCCACCGGCACGATCTCATTTTCAAATTTACCTGCGGCAATAGCAGCCTGGCTGCGCTTGTAACTTTCTATTGCAAATGTATCCTGCTCGCCGCGGCTGATGCCACAAATGGCTGCACAAAATTCTGCCGTATTACCCATTGCCTTTCCATCATACACATCAGTCAACCCGTCTTTTGCAAGTCCATCGATCAAACCGGTATTACCATATTTATTTCCCCAGCGCAATGTGTCGGCATAAAAAGGAACGTTGCTCATGCTTTCCATACCACCTGCAACAACGATATCCGCATCGCCCAGCATAATGCTTTGAGCCGCCTGGCTGATGGCTTTCATACCACTGGCGCAAACCTTATTCACTGTTGTACAATTTACTTCGTCGGGCAAGCCGGCAAACTTGGCTGCCTGTCTTGCGGGTGCCTGTCCCAGGTTAGCCTGGATGACAGATCCCATCAAAACGTCATTCACCAGGGCAGGTTTTATCCCTGCTTTTTCCAATGCTCCTTTAATGGCAACGGCCCCGAGTTGTGTGGCAGAAAAACTTTTAAGAGAACCGCCAAAACTACCTATGGGGGTACGTACAGCGGAGATAATATATACTTCTTTCATATCAACAGGTTATTTTAGGATGCAAAGGTAAGGGTTACGGGCAAGAATTTTTTAGGAGTGGCCTCTGCCCCGTACCGCTAAAATACCGTTCTGCGGGTAGTGTTTTACCAGTACCAGGTCAGTAGGTTTGATCTGCATCTAAAGCAGATACATGACCCTGAAATATTTGATATTATGCTTTTTTAATAACCGCTTCATTTATTGTTTACCAGGGTGATGATCAAAAAGGAAGGCGTAAAGCATTGTCAATTACAAAAATGCAGGAGAAAAGCAAAGCGTTGATGAAACCTGTTTGCGCATCAATGCAAATGTGAACCAGGACAGCAGCTACAAGATCATTAAATATTTTACTGAAAATAGATCAGCACCTGGCACGTCCTTATGGTCAGCTATAAAAAAGAGGCATTCGCATTTTTGAAGATCGGCGGAAACTTGCCCTTGGCAACATTGATTGATATACCCACTTTGTGGTATGGTTCATTTATGTTGATAAAAATCTGTTGAATTTTTATTCTTAAATTTTGCAAATAAGATTTCTTGTTCGTAGTTTAACAGTCCCATTAAAATTCCATGTCCTTATTTTTTAAATTTTAAATTCTTTAAAAATGGAAAAAAATAACTCAGGAGTTTCCCCCCGTCGTAAATTTTTAGGAACAATTGCAGCAGGCGCTGCCGCACTTGGTTTATCAACAATTGCAAAAGCCGGTACACTGGTAACATCAGCTGATGATCTTAGTAATATGTCGGAAGCTGATGACTGGTTCAATAAGATCAACGGAAAACACAGGATCGTTTATGATGTAACACAACCGAAGCATGGAAATGAAATGATAATGCCTTTTGCATGGGCCAAAGTGTTTATGCTCACCAATGCCGCTACAGGCACGCCTGAAAAAGACATCAATGTGGTAACCGTATGGCGGCACAGCGCTATACCTTTTGCAATGGAAGACAGGCTGTGGGCAAAATACAAATTTGGTGAAATGTTCCACATCGACGACGATCAAACCAAAACACCTGCGGTTCGAAACAGGTTTTGGAAACCCAACCCGGGCTACAGTATTCCTGGTGCCGGGCCGGTTCCCATTGGCATCAACGAACTACAGGACGCCGGTGGCATGTTCTGTGTTTGTAATATGGCGATCACCGTTTACAGCGCAGTTGCTGCACAGGCAATGAACATGAAGCATGAAGATGTAATGAAAGATTGGTTGTCCGGTATCTTACCGAATGTACAGGTTGTTCCATCCGGTGTGTGGGCCCTCGGCCGTGCACAGGAACACAAATGCGGGTATATTTTTGCAGGATAGAGACCTGTTATCAATTGAGGAAAGCAAGATGCGTTAATACTACGTGCCTTGCTTTTTCTTTTTTGCAAAATCCCAGGGGCCGTATTTATGGCGTGTTACCGGGAAGCTGTCGGCATAAGGGCCAAAAGGATGATCGAAAGGTTTTGTTTCTATTTTCGGCCAATCCTGTTTAAAGAATTTTACGGGGCGCTGTTGCGAATTTACAAAAGCAGCTACATCCCACGCTTCTTCATCGGTCAGCTGAGGATCGGTCTGTGTAATTGTAAATGGCATATTGTATTTTACAAAACCTGCAAATGATGAAAGACGATAAAGACCTGCACTTACGTTATAACTTCCGGGCCCCCATATTGGAGGATAAGTATAACCCGTTGCGTCGGCATTCAATAGCCCCTGGCCATTAGCTCCATGACAACTCTGGCATTTACCAGTATAAATATTTCTACCGTTTTCTACACTGGCAGCCCTGTGCAACATATCTATCTGCGGAACACCGGAACCCTTTGGTACTATTTTTTTCGGCACATCTTTACCCAGCCATTTAAGGTAGGCAACCATTGCCCGCATTTCCCTGCTTGCACTGTCGAGTTTTTTTCCGTTCAAACTTCTTTCAAAACATTCGTTGATCCTGAATTCGATAGTTTCCATCATTCCGCTCCTGTTCCTGAACTTTGGATAATTTGACGCAACGGCACCAAAGCTGTTTCCATAAATGCGTGTTCCCCCATCCAGGTGACAACTTCCGCAATTCATTCCATTACTCATTGCAGTAATGATACCCTTTGGCCCAAGGTATTTTGATGTTTCAATGATGAGTTCTTTGCCATAAAGTATCAGGCCGGCATCAGGTGAATTTACCAAAGAGCTGATACCCGGCGGATCCCAGTAATGAGGATCATCTTTAATTTCAACAGATCTTACAGGCTCAGGTAAGAATTTATAAAAGACCACCCCGCCCATTGCCAGGAACAATAGTAAGATGATGCTGTAATATTTGATGAACTTATTGGTCATGTTTCGCTGTTAATTTATTACTTTTTGTGCAAAAGCGGAAATATCAGTCAGACCTGTGCATAAAAAAACAGGAAGACACGGATCCTCCTGTTGCTGGTTATTTTATCTATCGGAATACTTATTCCACAGACGTTACTTCATATCTTATCTTGTCGCCTTCTATCACTTCGCGGTAATACACACCACCTGCAATAAAATATTTTTGCTGGTTAATGATTTCCACTTTAGAACCTTCAGGTAATGCATCATACCTGTTTCCTATTGCGGGCAGCTCATTATACAGTTCTTCGCTCATTTCTTCCTGCCCACCATCGCCATTACCATCAACTGTATTGATGACACCATCGGTACCTACCACACGATAACTTACCCTGTCATTATCTGCGACCTCTTCCTGGTAAAAAGTACCACCAACCTGGTAATATTTCTGACCGTCAATAACAGTGACCTTCGCATCAGAAGGCAATTGAGCAACTACAGCACCCAATGGCGGAGCGATAACTTCATAGCCACCTCCATTGCTGTATGGACGATAATAAACTCCGCTGTTGTAATAATAAGGACTTGGACCTACATAAATGCGGCTATAGCCGACGGGTAATACATTTATTCTTACACCAAACCTTGGACCAAAATGCCCATAGGCATATGGACTTCTATAGATGGGCCGGTATATTGGTCTGTAAACTGGCCTTGACCTGTAAACCGGTCTTGGGTAATGACGGTAATTATAGCGTGGGCCAATATTTACCGAAACATGCGGTCGTGGATAATAACTGTAATTCCTGGAATGATTGCGGCTGTTTCCGTAACTTCTTCTGCCATGCTGGGCAAAAAGGCTCACAGACAAAATGAGGGAAAGCACTACAAGCACACTAAAACGTAAAAGGGTTGATTTTTTCATAAATGGTTTTTTAACTGGTCATAAAATTAGTAAAAACTTGAATGGCTGATACAGGTGTATGAAAGTTTAACATATCCGAAAAAGCATCATACAATATTCCTTCATCAGGTTTATATTTTAAATAAAAATGAAACCCTGTAATACAGGGCTTCATTTTATGATGCTGATTCAATTACCAGTTTTTCCTTTTACCATAGTCACGGTCACGGTCACCATATAGGTTCTTCCGATCGTTGAATTTAAAAATGACCCTGGCTATTTCTTTTTCACGCTGGTCTTTTAAAAATTCGATCTGGCGTTTTTTCTGGAACGAGCTCATAAAGTATTTATTCTTTAAGGCCTGTATCTTGAAATTGTACTCACGTTTGATCTGTTCGATCGCCATGTCCCTTTCTCTTGGGGTAAAGTGATATTTACCGCCGTTGAATTTGTCGTCTTTGTCAAACCTTTGGTTGGCGCCATTTTTGGCATCATCGTTCCAACCTCTTTCATCTTTTCCGTACTGTGCAAATGCCGAGGTCAGCATTACAGAGCTAAGAACTAATAGTGTAAAGATCTTTTTCATAATTTTTAATTTTAAAGGTTATTAATGATACTAAGACCCTGCACTATTGGCTTTGTTTACAAATAAAATGTTAATAGAATTCCGCTTATGTAATTGCTTGCTTTTTTAGCAGTGACGGGCATTTATATAAACAATTGTACTTATATTGCTGAACATTATACCTCAACTAAAAATTGCCAAATGAAAAAGACACTCTTCGCTATTACTGTATCACTTGTCCTTGGTTTCATCGCATGCTCTAAAAAAACATCTCCGGGAAAAACTGCTGAGGTGCCAAAGGTTACCTATGCTGTTGAAGTACAACCGCTGATCCAGGCAAGATGCAGCCCATGCCATCTTCCTTCAAAAGGAGGCAACAAAGCAAATTTCGAGACCTATGCATCTGCCAAAAATTTCGGTCAGGATATACTGGTGAGGGTAAACCTTAATCCGGGGCAAAGGGGTTTCATGCCATTCAAACATCCGAAATTAACCGAGCAGGAAATAGCCGTGTTCAAGAAATGGATCGATGACGGGCTTTTAGAAAAATAATTTACAGCAGTGCTGTTATTTTAGAAAATTTCGACGGGATTATAAAGAGCCGGGTTTTAATACCCGGCTTTATCATGATATTTTTATCCGTGGATCCACAACCCGGTATAAAACATCGGCAAGGAGGTTGATGAGGATAAAAATGCAGGCACTTAGCAGTACCGCCCCCATTACAACCGGGTAATCCAGTTTTTCCAGCGCATTAACGGTCACTTTACCAACCCCGTTCCAGCCAAAAATATATTCAACAAAGAATGCGCCTGCCAGCAATTCAGCAAACCAACCGGTGATGGCAGTGATAACCGGGTTGAGGGCATTTCTCAAAGCATGTTTATAGATAACTACTCTTTTACTGAGACCTTTTGCATAAGCCGTACGTATATAATCCTGGCTCAACACATCCAGCATGGAGCTGCGGGTTAATTGCGTAATAATGGCCAGCGGTCGGATGCCTAATGTAAAAGCAGGAAGGATAAGATTTTTCAGGCTTAAATATTTTTCACCGGTCACTTCGTCAATATCGAACCAGCTACCGGTTAAATTTAATCCGGTATAAGCATGCAATACCACGCCAAATAAAAAAGCTATTATTATCGCCATAAAAAATGACGGCGCCGAGATACCGGCAATACTTGAGAACACTGCTGTGGTATCCATCCACGTTCCTTTTTTTACCGCGGCAGTAACACCCAGTAATATGCCAATGACGGTAGCAAAAAGCATAGCTGCAAAAGCCAGGATCAAAGTGCCGGGTAATGCTTCCATTAACACCTGCCCTACTTCTTTTTTGGTTTGGTAACTTTTACGCAGGTATGGCACCTTAATACCAAATTTTGTTTCACCCCCGATAAACAAACCCCTCAGTTCTTTCTTTTCAATATCTGCCTTATCATGAACAGCGATCGGCGAAACATCATTCAGGTACAAAATGAACTGTTTCCATTTTGGGTGGTCGAGGTAAAGGTCCTTACGGATATTATCCATTGTTTTTTTATCACCCGTCTGTCCAACGATCATCCTGGCGGGGTCGCCAAAACCCTGGAACATAATAAAGACAAGTACTACCACACCAAGTAGTACCAGGATAGAATAGAAGATCTTTTTTAGAATGTATCTCAACAAACATTATTTTACTAAACCTATGAAGGCTGCGCTGTCGAAGTCTTTCTTTTTATAAACCGCCTTGGACAGGTGCAGGCTGACAATAATTATTTATTCAAAGCTTTTTCAATATCATTCCCGCCCCATTTGTTTTTTACAACCGGCCCATCCATCAGGTATAAGGTAACATTATTTCTTGCTGCTGTTTTTATAGCAGTAGCATCACCTGTTAAAACAGGTATGTTAAATGTACGGTACCTCTCCTCTGCGTTCTTCCTTTGTGAAGCCACAACAAATACCGGTTTCCCGTTTTTCACAATTTCGCCTGCTACCACCTGGTCTTTTACCCAATCCTTTTTTATTTTACTTATGTCTTTCACGAACAATAAATAATATTCGCCCCGGGTTGACAGTACGGACTGGGTGGGATCTGTGCCCGATGCCGTTGCAAGGGTAAAATCATTTATAAGCGGAACATTGTTCTTTCCCTTTTCGATCAATATCTGGTCGCGGCTAACAAATTGCCAGGTGTCATCCGGTAATGAATCGACCTTGAATTCTTTTTTCACCTTATTTTTTTCGTACATGAACACGTAGTCATACTTATCTGCTACAGCATCCTTTGGCATTTTTCGTAATTCAAGGATATTGTTACCGGTTTTAAATGGCAAACAATCCTTTACCGGCAGGAATTTTAAAACATACCATTGTAAACCTCCCACAAAAAAAAGACCCAATAATAACATTGCACCGTTCATTACATTTGAGAAAAGTGGTCGTATATATTTCCTGCCGAACAGGATCAGCAATACCAATATTAAAAGAATGATGTCTTTGGTAAATGTTTGTACCGGTGTCAGTGGTATGCAATCTCCAAAACAGCCACAGGCCTTTATTTTGCCGCTGAAAAGAACATAACTGGTGAGGAATGTAAAGAACAGCATCAGCAACAGCAAAAGCCAGCTCACCAATTTGGTGCGCCATCCCAGTAACAGCGCAATTCCTAAAACCACTTCCAGGGTTATCATAATTAAAGAGAACCACAAAGCATACTCGTACAGCCACATCATGGTTCCTTTCATGAATCCTTCTCTTGCCCACACTTCAAAGAATTCCTGCATCTTATAAGCAAGGCCAAGGGGGTCTATGGCTTTTACCAGGCCCGAAAAAATAAATAAACAGCCTACCAGGATTCTTGCAATATTTACCGCAGATTTCATATTGTATGTTATGACTAATGAATATTGTTATGAACTATTTGTTGTTTCCTCAATTAATATCAACCCAAATACCGCATAATTAATGATGTCGTAAAAATTAGCGTCGATCCCTTCACTGATGAGGGTTTGTCCTTTGTTCAGCAAGATCTGTTTTATGCGCAGGATCTTTGCCAGTACCAGGTCAACAAAACTTTCCTGGCTCATCTGGCGCCATGCTTCACCATAGTCGTGGTTCTTATCCAGCATCAGTTTCCTGGCAATGGCGATCTTTTCATCATACAACTGATGTACGGCATCTACAGGTAATTCTTCCACTTCAGCGTCGGTAATATCGAGTTGTATCAGCCCGATGATACTGTAATTCAATATGCCCATGAATTCACCGTTAATATCATCCCCTATCTTTTGCACACCGGCTTCCTGTATCGTGCGGATGCGTTTTGCCTTAATATAGATCTGGTCTGCAACGGCTATCGTCCTGTACACACGCCACGACGTACCATAGTCTTTTGTTTTTTGCAAAAAGATGTCCCTGGAAGAATCCACTGCCTTGTCGTATTGCTCGTTTGTATTCATTTATCGGTGCGCATTAGTAACTTAGTGTTATAATCACTCAAAAATAATTGAAAACAACTGATGTCCGTCATAAACTGTAAAGGAAAACTTCTTGGCCTGTCTGAACCAAGGCTGATGGGCATCATTAATGCCACGCCGGATTCATTTTATGAAGGGTATTTGCCGCAGGGTAATGCTGCAATGCTGTCCATGGCCGGAAAAATGATCAGCGACGGTGCAGATATTTTGGATATCGGTGGACAGAGTACAAAACCCGGCAGCCGGCGGATCCCCGCCCAACAGGAACTGGACAGGGTATTGCCTGTAATAGAAGCCGTTCATGCGGCATACCCCGACATAATTATTTCAATTGACACGTACAGCAGCGAAGTAGCAAGAGCAGCGGTAGCGGCCGGTGCATCTATAGTAAATGATATCAGCGGAGGCAACCTGGATGAAGCAATGATGACCGCTGTTGCAGAATTAAAAGTGCCTTATGTATGTATGCATATGCAGGGAACGCCTGCTACCATGCAACAGGATCCTGTATACAATGATGTTGTACAGGAAGTTTTGGATCATTTTATCATTAAGCTGGAAGAATGCCATAAGGCCGGGATCATTGATGTGCTCATAGATCCGGGTTTTGGTTTTGGTAAGACCATTGAGCATAATTTCCGTCTCTTAAAAAACCTTTCCGTTCTTTCCATAACAAGGCGGCCAATACTTGCCGGACTGTCGAGAAAAGGCACGATCTATAAAACCTTAGGCGTTACGGCGACAGAAGCGCTGAATGGAACAACAGTATTGAACACTATGGCTTTACTGAACGGCGCTTCAATTTTACGGGTGCATGATGTAAAAGAGGCGAAGGAAACCATCAGGCTTTTTAATGCATATAAAAAGGCGCCCCGTTAAAAAGGCGCCTTTTAAAAAAGATCAGCTCAATTATTTTTTTGGAGCGTTGTTAAGGCTATCCATCATTTGTTTCTGCATAGCTTCCTGCTTTGCACGGAAATCATCCATATTGCTAACATTCAACACTTCGATATCAAAGAAAAGGTTAGCATCTGGTTTGATCAGCGGCCCGTTACCACTTTTGCCATAAGCAAGAGAAGATGGAATATAAACAGTGGCTTTCGATCCTTTTTTAAGTTGCAGCAATGCTTCTGTCCAACCCAGGATAACACCTTCCGTACCTCCCAATTCTGACATATTAACGTCGTAAGGTTGTACGTGTCCGAATTTAGGATCAATATTTGAATCGAATACAATGCTGCTGTCCAGTGTTTTCCCGGTATAATTTACCGTAACGATGTCGTTATTTGTTACTTTTTCACCGGTGCCCTCTGTATGAATGATCATATAAGTTCCCCATTTCCCTTTTGTTGCCTTAATGTTATTCTTCATTAAGTAATCGCTTATCTTTTGTCCGTCGGCATCGATCTGTGCCTTGTTCTTTTCAATTTCTTTTTCAACCATTTCCATTTGCTTCCTGTAGATCCTTGGCCTGGCTGTAACCATTTCAGCCTTATTAGCACTATCCACCTGCTGCTGCGTCTGGAAAATATTTACGATCTTAAAATAAAGGTATAAGAACTTGCCCTTTTTCATGAAAGGAGGCATTGGCTGGCCAGGATCTTTAAAAATGGAATCCGTTAACATCCTTATCACAATGCTATCGCCTTTTTTTGCCTTGCTTAATATCTTGTAATATTCAACAGGGATACTGGTAGAATCGAATAATTGAATTCTTGGCATAAAATCCCTGCTGTCCTGTAATACGGAATCCTTAGTGCCGTTATAAACCTGTTTGATATGGAATTGCATGAATTCCCCGTATTTAAGGGTATTACCGCTGCCTTTGGAAATTATTTTATACTCCAGGCCCTTCTCGCCTTTTTTAAATGACTCTGTACATGCAGTAAAAGCCAGAACACAAAAAACCGATAAATAAAAAAACTGTTTCATTGTTTATTTTTTTAAAATTGATAACTACTTAATTGCGCCACATTCTCTTTGATGGCAGCTTTGAATTTTTCGACCACTTCTTCCATTGGTTCCTTATTAAATCCGCCGGCCGCATTGAAATGACCCCCGCCATTAAAATATTTGCGGGCAAAGGTATTCACATCAAAGCCACCCTTGCTGCGGAATGAGCTTTTACGTTCTTCTCCTCTGTCAATGATCACAGCCGCAAGTTTTATTCCCTGTATGCTCAGGGGATAATTCACCAGGCCTTCCGTATCTCCTGTTTTAACATTGAACTTTATAAGGTCAGCCTGTGGTATCGAGATCAGCGCCGTGTTGTATTCATAGAACATCTCCATCCGGTTAAGCAGCACATGACCGATGAAGCGAAAACGGCTTTCCAGGAAATTATCATAAAGTTCCTCGTGTACATGGCTATGTTCCAATCCCCTTGCTTTAAGATCAGCAACCATCAGGTGAACACTGGCTTTTGTAGACGGGAAACGAAATGAACCCGTGTCGGTCATAACACCTGCATATAGGCATTCGCCTATTAACCCATTTATTTTATTTCCATATCCTGATGCTATGATGAAATCATAGACCATTTCGGCTGTAGAGCTTTTGTCAATATCACTGATGCCATAAGTAAATACCTCCGCCTGCGGCTCACGGTGATGATCGATCAGTATCTTTTCAGCCTTTGCTGACAATAATTTTTCTTCCATCCTCTTGGTCCGGCTGAGGACATTAAAATCGAGGCAAAAGATCCAGTCGGCTTCAGCAATTGCTGCATCAGACTTTGTACCCTGTGTCTCATAGTCCAAAACTTTTTTACAATCCGGCATCCAGTTCAAAAAAGAGGCCCAGTTAGTGGGTGAGATAACAGTGACACTATGGCCAAACTGTATAAGGAAATGATAAAGCCCTAAAGAAGATCCCATGGCATCGGCATCGGGTTTCTGGTGCGTGGTTATCACCACTTTTTTGGGGTGGATCAGTAATGGAAATATGTTTTGAACAGGCTGCATAAAGCGGCGCAAATGTAGCTTAAAGTTTTGAGTTTTCGGTTTTCGGTCAGAGTTTTAGTATTTCAACTGCATTATAAAAATCATGGTATTACCGGGATTTTGGTAAAAACAGAAAACGCAAAACACAAAACAGACTATCTTTGCGGCTCAAAAAAAGAATAAAAATGACGAACAGAACATTCACAATGATCAAGCCGGATGCAACAGGCAAAGGAAATACCGGCGCTATTTTAGAAATGATAAATGCTGCAGGGTTTCGTATTGTAGCTATGAAAATGACAAAGCTAAGTAAGGAAAAGGCCGGCGAATTTTACGCGGTTCATGCAGAAAGGCCTTTTTATGGGGAACTGGTGGATTTTATGAGCAGCGGCCCTATCACTGCGGCTATACTGGAAAAAGCCAACGCGGTGGAAGATTTCCGTAAACTCATAGGCGCTACCAATCCTGCAGAAGCAGCGGAAGGCACCATTCGCAAACGTTTTGCCGCTTCTATTGGTGAAAATGCTGTACATGGCAGCGACAGCGATGCAAATGCACAAATTGAAGGAGATTTCTTTTTCAGCAAGCTGGAACAATTTTAATTGCTGACCTGTATAGTCCTAAAATAGGTTGACAATTTTAAAATAGTCCCGGTTGCCTCAGGTAGCCGGGATTTTTTTGTTATAGACCTGATCTGGCGTCTTCATTTGGAGAGCCAGGTGCGGTCTTTTGTGATTGTATAAAAATATGCT
>DATHEH010000451.1:0-6579 GCA_035318685.1 Ferruginibacter sp. | reverse complement strand
AGCATATTTTTATACAATCACAAAAGACCGCACCTGGCTCTCCAAATGAAGACGCCAGATCAGGTCTATAACAAAAAAATCCCGGCTACCTGAGGCAACCGGGACTATTTTAAAATTGTCAACCTATTTTAGGACTATACATCATGCGCTTACCATATTTTAGTCCTCGTCTCCGGGGCTTTATACATTTTATCACCTGGTTTTACATTAAAGGCCTTATAGAATTCTTCCATATTGGTGAGTGGTGCATTTGCCCGGTACATTGCAGGGGCATGGTTATCGGTAAGGATGCGTTGTGCCGCAGCTTCCGGTAATATATTGCTGCGCCATACCTGGGCCCAGCTTAAAAAGAAACGTTGATCCGGGGTAAAGCCATCTATCATTGTATTGCTTTTTCCCTGCTTCGTATTTTTGAAGGCTTCATAAGCAATGCTCAAGCCACCAAGGTCGGCAAGGTTCTCACCTAAAGTAAGCTTCCCGTTAACATGAAGGGTATCAAGAACCGTAAAGGCGTTGTACTGGGTAACCACTTCATCGGCACGTTTTTTAAACTCATCGGCATCTGCTTTGGTCCACCAATCCTGCAGGTTACCATCAGCAGCAAACTGGCGGCCGAGGTCATCAAAACCATGCGTCATTTCGTGACCGATCACTGCACCGATACCACCATAATTAACAGCATCGTCGGCGGCAAAATCAAAGAAAGGAGAACGGAGGATCGCAGCGGGGAAAACGATCTCATTGGTTTGCGGGTTGTAATAGGCATTAACTGTAGGGGGTGTCATCGCCCACTCTGTTTTATCTATGGGCTTTCCCAGCCTGTTGATATTTTCGTGGTATGCCCACTGGTTGGCACGTAAGATATTTCCTAAAAAATCTTTCCTGTCAATTGCCAACCCGTCATAATTTTTCCATTTATCAGGAAAGCCGATCTTTTTAGTGAAGGCGTGTAACTTGCCAAGCGCCTTGTCCTTTGTTTCGGCACTCATCCAGTCAAGTTTTTTTATACGGCTGTCAAAGGTCTCCTGAAGGTTGTTTACCAGTTCCAGCATTCTTGCTTTGGCGGCTGCATTGAAGTATTTCTCAACGTATAATTGTCCAAGCAGTTCACCGAGCTGGCGGTCAATAAGGCTGCTCATCCGCTGCCAGCGTGGCGTTTGTTCTTTTTGCCCGCTTAGTGCTTTGTTATAGTCAAAGGTTGCATTTACAAAATCACTGCTGAGGTAAGCAGAAGCATCCCTCATAACACCCCATTGCAAATAAACCTTCCAGTCGTCTACCGGAACTGCAGCAAGCAAAGAATCGGCGAATACCATGAATTTTGGATTGCTCACGATAACAAAATCCTGTTTTGATTTATAGCCAAGCTGGCTTAGCGTATTATCCCAGTTGATGTTTGGCGTTTTTTCGGTGAGGTCTGCAACAGAAAATTTATTGTACAACTTTAGCGGGTCACGCATTTCAACGCGGCTCATCTGTGCATTGGCGATCTTTGTTTCCAGTTGGATGATGGTTTCAGCATTTGCAGTTGCTTTGGTATTATCTGCACCGGTAAGGGTAAATAAGCGTGTGATATAATTTGTATATTCTTTCCTGATAGCCTGGCTACGGGTATCATTTTTTAAATAATAATCCCTGTCAGGTAAAGTGGTTCCTCCCTGGTTGATATTGACAATGTATTTGGTTACGTCTTTTGCATCCCTTCCTACACCGATGCGGTATAAAGGAGAGGTGATGGATCTTGAGCGCAGGTAGTTGATATGGTCAATCACATCCTGCTTTGTTTTCAAACCGGCAATAGCATCAAGGTAAGGCTTGAGGGGTTGTGCACCCGATCTTTCTATTGCAGCACTATCCATGGCACTTGCATAATAATCTCCCACGCGTTTCATCAGGTCGTTTTTCGTGGGGTTCTTTGCCGCATCTTCCAATAATCCTTTCAATGCCTGCGAACTTTCCTCGATCAGCATATCAAAACTTCCCCAACGTGTTTTTGACCCGGGCACAGGTGTATTCTTCAGCCAGGTGCCGTTGGCATATAAAAAGAAGTTATCGCCCGGTTTTACCGTGAGGTCCATATTGGCACGATCAATGAATTTCTTTTTGGCTGCTGTTGTTTTGGTTTTTGCATTGGCTGCGGAAACATTTGAGGTTGCAGTTTGTGCATGTAATAATTGCGGGGTCATAATTGCAGCAAAAGCAAGCACAACAAGAGATGCGATCTTATTCATAGTTTTAAATTTATCGCTAAAAATAAAAAAGTTGCCCCAATAAGCAATACCAAAATTATTTGAGTGGCAAATAAGAGGGAGACCCAGCAGGTAAAACAGGAATTATATTTATATAACCCTCAGCAAACGGAAGAATAATACGCCGCCTTCTTTGGACACACCATAACCCGCAGATACAGAGATCCTGTTATAAGGAGCGAGAATAAGACCGCCGCCATAGCCTGAATGCCAGGTGGTTGACTTCTCACCGGGCATCCAAACCCGGCCAATATCATAAAATGCGAGAAGGCCGAACTTGCCATTATAGAGGTAAGACCTTGCATTTTTTACCCAGCGGATCTCATTCTGATCAAATACGGCTGTTTTTCCAAAGAATCTTGTCCGGTTGAATCCTCTTAATGATGAACCTCCGCCAATGGAGTTATATTGATAAAATTCGGGGGTGCCGGAAAGGGTAGAGGCACCTGTCCTTATCGCAAGGCCAATGGTTTTGGTGAATGGAAAATATAATTGTACCAGTCCTGAATAGCGCATGAAATTATTATCGTTCTTAAGATTATCTGTATACGTGGCCACAGCTGTAAAGCCAAAACCTTTTGTAGGTAATAAGGAATCATTAATGGCTTGCAATGAATAAATGAACTGGGCTCCGGCGAAATGATGTTTATTATATAGGTCCTCTTCCGCTGGCAGCAGTGATTTTGTAAAAATAGAGTCGTTCTTTACCTGCACAACCTGGTAAAATCCGGCTAAGCCGATCCTGTGGTACTTCCCAAATCTCCTGTTTAAGCCGGCGCTTGCCATTATTTCCTTTGTGCGCAGCCTGAATGGTGTACGGTCCTTTGCCGGTCTTATAGATTCGTTTCCTAACCCGAAGTAATTGTACCACCTCACCTGGTCATAATTGGCTAAGAGGCTAAGGTTCCATTTCCGGATCAGCGATGTAAAGTCACCCTCATAATTTGCACTGAAGCCTTTTTCGGTAAGTGAATACCTGCCTTCTATTCCGTGCTCGGAAGAAAAAGGATATTTTCTCCACCTATGGCTCAGCCTGGCATATTTCAGGCCCACATAAATATGGTCCTCATTGCTGTAAAAAAGAACCGGCTTGATACCACCCTTGTTGTAAGTGAATCCTTCATATAGCCATTTATTGACCGAAGTATCTTTGAGAGGCGCAGTTTTGCTTCCCGGCCTGCGTTGATATTGTTGCCGGGGTTGTCGTAGATCTTCGTTTTGCGGGCAATGCCACTCACGGAAGATTCATCCGTATACTCATCTTTATCGGGGCCGCCGATCAGCCTTACCTCAATACCCTTTTCAGCCTTACCCATCACCTGGTATTTATCTTCTGCACCCAAACCGTATAACCTTATCTCCCTGGTCTCATGCGGGTAAAATATCCTGGAATAAAATGGCTTGTTCTTTGTCTTTCCTTCGTTGGTGATCTTAAAAATATTTATGGCGGTTGAGCCATCACTGAGCCTTTTTACTTCAAAAAGTTCATTATTTTTTGAACCCGGAACATCAACTTCTTTTGCCAGGAACAGATAGTACTCACGTGCATATTCTTCAAGATGTGCCCTTCTTGCTTTTAACTTGCTGATGATCCCGTTGCCTGATATGGCAAATACTTCCGGCGGCATTCTTTTTACTGAATTTTCTATCACTTCATCTGTCATGAGCGCCTGCAGATCTTTTGCCTGTTCTAACCACTGGCCAAGCGTTACTTCATTCGCCATCCTCCTGTCGAGGTTACGGGCAGAAAAATTATAAGTATAGATATTTTTTATATCATTATTGAATGTTTGCAGGCGACCCGGTTTTACAAGGCCGAGCAGGAAGCCATCAAATTTAGTATAGGTCTGGTCGCGGTCGCGGGGAATAGGCTTGTAATAAGTTTCTCCATCAGCTTTGTAGCTGGCCCATCTCCACTGGTCTTCGTGGCGTCCCCAGTCGCCGATAAACATATCAAATATGCGTGACCGCACATATAGTAACTGGTCAACATGCTGGTCATTATCTTCCTGTAATTTTTCCAGTAACTTTTCGGTACTAATGATCTTTTCAGCGTTGGCGAAATTGGCGGCGGTCTCCCAGTTCTCGTCCGGCCTTTGTTCAAAAAGATAAATATTATCTCCATATGCTTCACTGAACTCACCCAGTGCCGGCTGTTTTGGGATATAAAGTATCTGCGGATTTGTATGAAGAATTTTCGCGGTCTCTGCCATTGCCGGTATCGTAAGTGAGGAATAGGGATGAGCAATGGACACCTGGTCATCAGCAATATCTTCAATAAAAGTCTTCTGTACAATTTCCGGTAATGCCTTGCCAAAGCTTTTGTCAATGCTGCGTAACACATATTCCCTGCCGCTGGCGTCATGTAATCTTAATGATTTGCTTTGTCTTCCGCCTCCTTCCTTATATACGGTTAAGCCGCCCGCTAAAGTATCCAACATCGCAATTTGAAAGCTAACGGGTGTGTTCCATTCTTTCCTGTAGTGTTTACCCCAAAGAGCCTGGTGAAAGCTGCCGGTATAGTATTGCTTTCCTGCCACTACAATTTTTGTTTGCTGTGGACTGGTTTGTGCACTTAGAGTATTAATTTCCCCAAGACTGCAAAATAACAATACCAGTAAAATGTACTGCTTACGGCGTACGTTGTAAATTGTTAGCATATTATACCGGTATAGTTTAAAAATCGTGCCATACTCCGGTATCCGCATCCCGTTCCCGCTCAAATAAAATAATAAATAGAATAGCAGCATTTATTAATTTTGCTAACTTATTAATTCACCCGTTGTTGAGATATATTGCATTTACCCTTTTACTGATCTTTTCCCAGGCTGTTTCTGCACAAAACATGAACGCTTCACCAGGTTTGGTGATCGGGAGCATCATGGATGCAGATAACAGTAAAGCCATCCCCGGGGCCAACATCAGGATGATGCTTCTTTCTGATACGACATTTGCAAAAAATGAACGCAGTCTTAAGAACGGGGAATTCCTTTTTGATAAGCTTGCTTTTGGCTATTACCGTTTACAGATCAGCATGGTTGGCTACGCAGGGTTGGTAATTGACAGTATCCATATCAGGACGGAAAGGTTTGATTTTGATCTTAATGATATCAAGCTCAACAAAAACTCTTCGCTACTGAATGAAGTGATCGTATTTGCAGAGAAACCGCTCATAGAAAATAAGGATGGAAAGATAACTTTTAATACAGGAGAATCGGCCCTGAGTTCGGGCGCTACAACAACAGAATTATTAAAGCAAACGCCGTTGGTAAATGTAGATAGTGATGGCAAGATCTCCTTACGCGGTAAAGAAGTAAAGATACTTATCGATGACAAGCCGGTGGAGCTTGACTCAAAACAATTGCAGGACCTCCTGGAAAGCATGTCGGGCAGCATGATCGAAAAAATAGAAGTGATGACGACGCCACCGCCCCAGTATGCCAATGAAAGAGGGGGTGTGATCAATATCGTAACTAAAAAAGGGAAGGTTGGTTTTACTGCCAGGATCAATGTGAACTATGGATCGAGGGGAGAGGCAGGCATCAACGGCAGCGTCAGCTACCGCAAAAACAAATTCGCCCTGAACTTTTCTGCCGGATTTGGTTATAACAGGTATCAAAGCAACAGTTACAGTAACCGGCAAAATATCTATTCGGATTCCGTTAATTATTTCCATACGCTCGGGGAAAGCAGCAGCAATAACAGGCGGCCAAACATCAGGCTGAGCATCGATTATGAATTGAATAAGCGCCATAGCATAAACTTCACTACCCAGTACAACAGTAATAATTCTACAAATGAAAATGCGACCGAATACACTAACCTTGACCGCAACAGCCAGGTCTATAAACTGAGTAACCGCATTACCGGTACATCCAACAGGGGCTGGAACCCAAACTTCAACTTCACCTATACTTTTAAAGGTAAGAACCCGGCAGAAGTGTTGAGATTCATTACCGGCTTTAATTTTAATGAGAATAATAATGAGCGGGATTTCTTCCAGCAGTATTTAAATCCTGATCACAGCCTGACAGGCATTGATTCCACGCAGGAACAAAATACGCACAGCAGGAATAATAATACCAGCTTCAGGATCAATTATGATAAGCCTTTAGTACCTAAAAAGCTTTCGATGAATGTTGGGGCTACTTATAACCGGTACAATAACCATAATGTTCTGAATACCGAGTTCATGAAAAAACCGGAGCATATTTTTGTGAAGAATGAATTATTGAGCAACGACTTTATCTTTCACCAGACCATCTCCGGCTTGCGTGCCTCTTTGCGTTATGATATAATGCAGGATTTTTATATCAATGCCGGTGTACAG
>DATHEH010000450.1:0-3943 GCA_035318685.1 Ferruginibacter sp. | reverse complement strand
AATGATTTTGAACCTAAAGTTCGTCAATTCAGGCGTTACTTTTTAAACGGGGCCACACAAATGGAGTTGGACTCGGCCGGGCGCTTACTCTTACCAAAGAACCTTACCGAACACGCTGGCCTGGAAAAAGACATTGTGCTGGTTTCAGCGGTCAACAAAATTGAGATATGGGATATAAATAAGTATAAACAGTTCTTTGAAACTTTTACACCACAATCTTTCAGTGACCTGGCAAATGAAGTGATGAATAAAAAAGGTGAATAGTTGACAAGTATGACAAGTTCAGACAAAATACCGGCTGATAATCTACCAACTGGTCAACCCGTCCACTATCATACAGCAGTATTACTGAAAGAAAGCATAGAAGGGCTAAACATCAGGCCCGGCGGAATTTACGTGGATTGCACATTCGGTGGCGGCGGCCATAGCCTTGCCATTTTACAAAAACTGAATGAACAGGGAAAGTTGCTTGTCTTTGACCAGGATGAAGCGGCAGCAAAAAACCTTCCTCCGGATAAGAGAGTGTCTTTTATTCCTCAAAACTTTCGCCACCTGCAACGTTTTCTGCGGCTGCATAAGATCACGCAGGTAGATGGTATTCTTGCTGATCTCGGCGTTTCCAGTCACCAGTTTGATCAACCTGATCGTGGCTTCTCCACCCGCTTTGATGCGGCACTGGATATGCGCATGGATCAACGCCAAAAGCTAACAGCAGCAGATCTGCTCAGGGATCACACAGAATCGCAACTGCATAAAATATTTGAGCAGTACGGTGAAGTAACCAATTCAAAAACACTGGCCAAAACAATTGTTTTGCAAAGAGCACTTGCTCCGCTCAGGACCATCAATGAATTTAAAACAGCTCTTCAACCTGTGGTAAAAGGCAATCCCCAAAAATACTTTGCGCAGGTATTCCAGGCGCTCCGTATTGAAGTGAATGACGAGTTTGGAGCTTTAAAAGAAATGCTTGGTCAAACTGTTACATTATTAACCGCGGGAGGCCGTGTTGCTGTAATTACTTTTCATTCGCTTGAAGACAGGATAGTAAAGAGTTTTTTTCGTGACGGAACATTCGAGGAAACAATGATAGATGATGTTTACGGGCGCAGGTTTGAAAATCCTTTTAAAGTGATAACAAAAAAGCCGGTAACACCTTCAGAAAAAGAATTAAAGGAAAACCCGAGGTCAAGAAGTGCTAAGCTGCGGGTTGCTGAAAAAAAGTAAAAGTTTCCGGAAGGATAATAAAATAATTACAGGAATAAAATAAATGACAGAAGAAAATAAAATACAGGAAACAACGGTCAGCGGTCAAAAAACAGACACGATTCCTTTTGGGTGGAAGAGATTTTTAAGTCATAAGTGGGTGGTCAGGAATATTCCGTTCTTTCTATTCTTAGCAGCCCTTGCCGTGATCTACATCTACAACGGCCACTATGCTGATAAGCTGGCAAGGAAGATAAGCACAACGGAAAAACACATAAAAGAACTGGAATACGAATACAAAACGGTCAAAAGTGAAGTGATATTCAGAAGTAAAGCAAGTGAACTAATAAAAGCTGTTGAGCCATTGGGATTAAAAGAATTAACCGCTCCACCCATTTTACTGGGCGAAATAAAAAAATAAAAACTTATCAAAGCCTGATAACTTAAAATTTGGAAATAAAGAATGACATACTGTGGAGGGTTTATCTCTGTTTCCTGGGGATGATCATATTGAGTGTTATAGTAATTGGCAAAGCTTTTTATATCCAACAGGTTGAAGGAAAATTCTGGACAAGCATGGGCGACAGCCTTCATTTAAGATACCTGCCAATAGATGCAGAACGCGGTACCATCTACAGCGAAGACGGCAATATGCTCAGCACATCTGTTCCGGTATTTGATGTGTTTGTTGATTTTGCCGCAGAAGGCTTAAGAGAAAAGAACGGGAAAAGATTTAAAAACAATGTAGATACTTTAAGCGATTGTCTTGCAGATCTCTTTAGTGACAAGACCGCCGCAGCTTATAAAAAGGAATTACAACTAGCTTATAAAAATAAAGACCGTTACTACGCATTGAAGAAGAGGATCTCTTTTTCAGAATACAAGGAACTAAGAGATTTCCCGCTTGTAAAGCTGGGTAAAAATAAAAGCGGCTTCATTATTGACTCAAGAGACAAACGCATCAACCCTTATGTTTTGCTGGCCAACAGAACCATCGGCCTTTCCCGTGACAACGCCAGTAAGGTTGGGCTTGAACAGCGATACGATAGTTTGCTGAAAGGCAAGACAGGACAGCAACTCATGAGATATATCGCCGGCGCCTATTTACCCGTTGATGGTGGTGATGTGGAGCCTGAAAATGGGAATGATATTATCTCAACGCTTGATACCTATATGCAGGATGTTACGGAATCAGCTTTGATGAGAATGATGATCGGTAACAATTCTCTCCATGGTACGGCAATAGTTATGGAAACAAGTACGGGCAAAATAAAGCAATTGCAAATTTGGGAAAACAGGCAGATGGCTCTTATGCAGAAGACCTGAATTATGGCATTGGGAAAGCAACAGAACCCGGCTCTATTTTCAAACTGGCAACGTTAATGAGTTTGCTGGAAGACAAATATGTAGACATAAATACGATAGTTGATTGCGAGGGTGGTGTAAAAAACTTTTATGGGTTAAAGATCAGGGACTCTCATTTGGGATACGGTGCCATTACTGTAAAGGAAGCATTTGAAAGAAGCAGTAACGTAGCATTCGCAAAGCTTGCCGACCAGTTCTATCATGAACAGCCTTCAAAATTCATTGATCATTTACACGATTTCAGGTTAGATCAAATGACCGGTGTGGATATAACGGCTTCTTCGGGTAAGCCCTACATTAAAAAAACAACAAACAAAAGCTGGAGCAAGACCACCATTCCCTTCATGGCACATGGTTATGAAGAATTGGTTACGCCGTTGCACATGCTGATGTTATATAATGCTGTAGCAAATAATGGCAGGATGATGAAACCATATCTGGTAAGTTCAATAAGGAATTATGGCGTTGAAATAAGGTCCATCCAACCCCAGGTATTGGTAGAAAAGATCTGCACCGACAATACACTTGCACAGGTAAAAGAATGCCTGCTTGCAGTGGTGGAAGGTGAACATGGTACAGCAAGGAAGATAAAAGACAGCTCGTACGGTATTGCCGGTAAAACAGGAACAGCGGTAACAGCATTGAATAACAAAGGATACAACAAAGGCAATAAGATCTACCAGGCTTCCTTTATAGGCTACTTTCCTGCAAACCAGCCAAAGTATACAATAGCGGTAGTGATACAAAACAGCAGGGAATCAAAATTTGTTTATGGAGCAGATGTTTCAGGTACGGTCTTCAAAGAGATCAGCGACAGGATATACAGCAGTTACCTGAGTACAAAAAAGTATACCACAACTGACAGAAGTGATTCTTTGCAGTATAATTATTTCGGTTTAAAAAATGAATTGAATTCCATTTTCACAAACCTCGGCATACCCTTTATTGATTCTGCATCTTCTGGCTACTGGAGATCGATGCAGCTTAAAAATAATGCAGGCATTTTAAACACGCCGGGTTATACAACGTCCGCTTCAGCAGTTATAACGCCAAATGTGGTGGGCATGGGTTTAAAGGATGCCGTGTATTTGTTGGAGAACATGGGCCTCAAAGTATCGGTAACAGGAAGGGGCAGGGTCATTAATCAATCATTAACAGCAGGAACAAATTTTAATAAAACACAAACCATTTCTTTAATACTGAATTGATATTACAGGACATACTATATAAAGTTTCTATTCGCTCAATAAAGGGTAATACCAATATTGAGGTAAAAGACCTGGTTATCGATTCACGTAAGGTAAGTCCAGGCTCGTGCTTCATTGCATTAAAGGGAACAATAGCGGATGGCCAGGCATTTATAGATAGCGCCGTT
>DATHEH010000449.1:0-2835 GCA_035318685.1 Ferruginibacter sp. | reverse complement strand
CTGCACAGCTATATTTAATGCATGGTTCAGGGCAGGAGAATTGCCAATGATACCAAAACGATTTTTTATTGATTGTAGATCCATACCCCCTAACCCCCTAAAGGGGGAACTTTGGTTAAAAATGATGATAAGTTCTTTTCTATTATTTGTAAATCCGGTTCCAATTGTTTTTAATTTTCATTGTGTTATGAACACGATTTTTTTCAGCAGGTTCCAAGGTTCCCCCTTTAGGGGGCGGAGGGGGCTATCCCCAAAAGTGTTCCGGCAGTACATGAAGTAATATGTACATCAACATAGTCACCTTTCTTCAAATTGCCTTTTGGAAATACCACTACTTTATTCTGGTCTGTTCTTCCAAACAGTTCGTCTTCACTTTTTTTAGAAGTTCCTTCTACCAGTACCTTAAAGGTTTTGCCTACTTCTTTTTGCATGGCGCGGAGTGAATGGATGCGGTAGAGGTCAACCAGTTCCTGTAGCCTTCTTTTCTTTATATCAAGCGGTACATCATCTTCAAACCTCCGGGCAGCCAGTGTTCCGGGCCTTTCGGAATAAAAATATAAATAAGCCAGGTCGTATTTACAGTATTCCATTAAGCTTAATGATTGCCGGTGGTCTTCTTCTGTCTCGGTACAAAAGCCGGTGATCATGTCTGTTGATATGCCGCAATCAGGTAAAAGTTCTCTTATCCTGTCTACTTTGGCAATGTACCATTCCCTGCTATACGTGCGGTTCATCATTTGCAACACCCTGCTGCTTCCGCTTTGTACAGGCAGGTGAATATAATTGCAGATGTTCCCGTATCTGGCAATGATATGTAATACGTCGTCTGTGATATCTTTTGGATGCGAGGTTGAAAAGCGAACACGCAACAGGGGAGAGATCAGAGCGACTTGTTCGAGTAAGAGGGCGAATGTGACAGCCCCCTCTAAATCTCCCCCGGTGGGGGAGACTTTTGCACTCTGCAAATCCGAAGTATTCTTTAAGTTCACAGCGTGCTCAAAAGCCCCTCCACCGGAGGGATTTGGGGAGGCCCGGACTTGATAATAGCTGTCTACGTTCTGTCCTAATAAGGTCACTTCCCGGTAGCCCTGCTCAAATAAAACCTTGCATTCATTGATGATGGAATGGGCATCCCTGCTTCTTTCTCTTCCTCTTGTAAAAGGAACCACGCAGAACGAACACATGTTATTGCATCCACGCATGATGCTGACGAATGCAGTAACGCCGTTACTGTTTAAACGAATAGGAGCAATGTCGGCATAGGTCTCATCCCTGCTTAATAAAACATTCACTGCTTTTTGACCGCTTTCTGCTTCTTCAACAAGTGCGGGTAAACTACGGTATGCATCAGGCCCAACAACTATGTCCACCAATTTTTCTTCTTCAATGAATTTGGCCTTTAACCTTTCTGCCATACAACCCAACACGCCGATCAGCATGCCGGGCCTTTCTCTTTTTAAAACCCGGAATTCTGTTAAGCGTTTTCTTACTGTTGTTTCTGCTTTTTCGCGGATGGAGCAGGTATTTATAAAGATGAGATCGGCTTCTTTATAATTGGTAGTTGCGTCAAAGCCATTTTCCAAAAGGATAGAAGCAACCACTTCACTATCAGCAAAGTTCATGGCACAGCCATAGCTTTCTATGTAGAATTGCTTTTTAAAACCGTTATCCTTATTGAATAACGGTGCAAAGACCTCGCCCTGCCTTGTTTCATCATGGGTCTTGTCTGTCACTAAGTCCAACATCCGTTCTATCTTTTTAGGAGGGCAAAGATAGCTAAATTGGATGATTGTGCCATGATGGCAGGAAGATGAGTAGTGTCTCAATTTGAAAGTTGCCAGGTTGAGCTGCAAGGGGAGAAGCCACAAGAGAGCAACTTATAGTTAACATGCTTATCCCTTGCAGCTTGAGTCTTGTAGCTATTCCTGTCGAAACCGTAGATTAATTTCAAACTGATACATTACCGGAAGATGATACCTGCTTCACCGGAAGATGATACCTGCTTCCTGGGTCGGTGGGACACCGACGCTAATCGGTTATGTATCAACTGTTATAAATGTATTTCCTGCGTTGTGCATTTAATAGACTAAATTTACACACTGGCCATACCCTTTTCTTCATTCCTTCCCCGCCAGGCCTTGATGATTTAATAATTAAAATTCAAATATGCCTTTAAACACCAATTTGTATATCGTTCGCCACGGAAGAGTTAATACGGATGAAAAGAATAAGCCGGATTACCTGCACTTATCTGAAGAGGGTACAGCTTTCGCAGTATTCCTGGATGAACATTTTAAAAACACTTATTTCGATCATATTTTTTACCAGGCCACTGATGTTGATGGATCAGGCAGGTATAATGGTTGCCGCAATACCATACGGGGAATGAAGGGTGTAAAGTCGGAATTTGACAAGACACACGTAAGCATGGTCTTTGAAGCATTAAATAAAGAAGATTCGGGTGTACGGAATATCATGCTTTGTTTCAGGTCAGATAGTTTTAATGTGATCAGCAATATCATCAGTCCCCAGTCGGAAGACCAGTTCAGTAAGGATTATCACCGCGTTTTTCATTACCAGTTCAATTCAAACAATTATAGTTTCGTGAATAAGATCAACGCGTATGAGTTGCAATGAGCTTAACGCCCCATAAAAAAAGTCCCGCCACAAGCGGGACTTTTTTATTATCGATCATGCCTCGTCCTGAAATAAGTTGACACAAAAGTTGACTTATTATGACTAACAAGCATTTAAAAAGAACACAAAGAGACTACAGTTTAGCATTTAAATTGCAGGTAGTTGATGAGGTAGAAAAAGGTCACTTAACATGGAAAC